>QNAY01000254.1 GCA_003645605.1 Thermodesulfobacteriota bacterium | reverse complement strand
AAGTAATCGAATGTTTTTCAACATCCTGATCCCCGCACCGGCCGCGGCCAGAGCAATCCACAAGGCCGCGGCCAGAGCAACTATCCCGCCTTCAAGCAATATCTCCAGGAACACATTATGAGCATGCCATAGCAGTGGTTTTACATCGTTTTCCTTGAACCAAGCCTTATCCTTGGATTCGCTCACGTATCTGGCGATATGGTTACCATAGCCCCAGCCCACGACAGGTCTTTCTTTTATTATGACCCATGCGGACTTGTAATATCCTTTCCTGTCCTGCAACGCCTGATCTTCAGCAATTAATTTGCCTGGAGAAATGACAACGTCGGTGATCCGTTGGCGCAGGTTGGAGGTCTCAGGCAAGGTGCAAAAAAATCCTGCCATGATTACTGCACACAGGGCCAGGACCGGCCAATGCCTTCGGCTGAGAACCGCTGAAGCCAGCAATATAATACCCAGGCCCACAAATGACCCTCGCGTCCCATTCCATAACAGAGCTATGATCTCACTGGCAGCCAGTACACCCAACAAGACCCTTATCTGCCAGGCATTCTTTAAAAACAAGAGACTGAAGGTCAGAGGAATTACCAAGTCCAGGTACTTCCCATAGCGGGTTGCCACAGGAAAGATACCTTCAATCCGGCCTCCTACTATATCCAAAAGGACAAAACTCAATAATACGACCAGCATGGCAGCAATGACCACAGACCAGGCGAGGTGCCTGATCTGCCTGCCGTGCTTGAGGTGTTGCCATGTCGAGTGATAAATGATCAGAATGGGCAACAAAGTGCGCAAAAGGACCTTCAGGCTATATTGAACATTCACGGATAACGCGGATGCGATGACCATAGCTATTCCATAGGCCCATATGGGATAGTCCAGCGGAGAGGAAATCCACCGGCGCTGCCATACACGCTGCAGCAAGTCTGCGGCCATAATTACCAGAAGTATTATCCTGGGAATGGACAGCCAACGGCCTAAAAGGTGATTAAAGGGGAGAAAAAAAACATACACCAGCAGAGCCACCCACGCCACGAGGCAGAGCATTTCGGCCAATTTTCCATTGGGGGAAATACTGGCTGTAACTTCCCCGGCAGCTTCATTACTCCGTTCAGACAGCCTTGACAAAAGCACTCCTCTTTTTTCCGTGCCTGGCCTGGTGTCCCGAAAGTATTGCTCTCAGGCGCTTTGCCATAACCCGTCTCTTTTCAGTATCTTGCCATACCCCGCTTTCTATACTGTAATTTATGAGAAAACGATACAGCTCAGAAGGTGTGAGTATGTCGGAAAATGATGCGAGCAGTCTCCCCAGGTCTGCAATTCTGTCCTTGTCAGAGATATCGGATCTCAGCTTGGCACCGTCCAAATCTACGAGCCACAGCCTCTCTTTGCCTTCATCATTTTCCAGGAGTATATTATTGGCCTTCAGATCTCCATGGCAGGCCTTGGATGCATGAAGTCCGGCAACAAGACTTGCTACCCTTGCCACTGTCCCAGCCCGCCATCCTGTGCCCTTTACGCTCCTGCTCATAGAGGCCCTTATCCTTTTGCCAGGCACATATTCAGTAACCAGATAACTTCGCATCAACGCGCCCAGCCTGCGCTCCTCCAGTATGGCTACGGGAGCCGGTGTATCCACTCCGTTTTGAATAAGATATACTGCCAACTGACGAACCCGCCATGGTCTTGAAGGTCTGAACACGGTCTTTGCCGTATGTATCATTCCCCTTTTATTATAGCACTTGAGAAAAAATAGCCTTTCTCCAATCATTACACGGCCTGCCTTGGTGCGGGCAGAGTTCTTAAAAAGCAGGTCAGATGCATTGAGCAGGCTGTCCGGATCTGACAGGGCCTCAAGCATCTCAGGGATGCGGGCATCCAGGCGTATAAGGCCCTTTAACGGACCCAGCTCAAGGGCCTGGAATCGGAATTTAGCATCCATCATGAGCCCTCTCATGCCCTGGAAAACGGTTTTCCATTACATTCCTGAAAAGGGATACGAGCGCCTCTGTATTAATGGTCAAATCAAAGTCCTTGGCAACTTTTCTTCTTCCCGCATCTCCCATCCCGACACGCTCACCAGGTGCGCTCACCAGGCGTGATATGGCCTCTGCCAGGGCAGGGGTATCACCAGGCGGCACGAGCAGTCCGGTACTGCCGTGCTCAACTGCCTCGGGGATGGCAGAGACTGTAGTCGAGACCACAGGGAGCCTCATGGCCATGGCCTCAAGTATGACATTTGGGATACCGTCCCTGCTTCCGTCACTCGCGATGATGCAGGGCAGCACAAAGACGTCCGCATCTTCCAGCAGTTTCCGGACCTGGCGGTGAGGCATGCTCCCTGTAAGTCGTACTATACTATCGAGTCCTTTATCGGCAATCAACGTCTCCAGGGCCTTACGGTCAGGACCTTCTCCAACAATGGTGGTCTTAATGGAAAATCCTCTATCCTTCAAGAGGGCACATGCCTCAATCAGAAAGGTAAAACCCTTCTTCTCCCTCAGCCTCCCTACTGACAATATGTGAAACGGTGCCTGCTCAGGAAGTGCCCTATTGCGGGGTCTGCATTCAAAGTGTTTGAGGTCTATGCCATGATAGACCTTGATTACCCTGTCCGGGCAGGATTGAGCATAATGTTCCCTCAGATATCCGGCATTGTAACCGGTACAGGTTGCACAAAAGACCGCATTTTCTATTTTTTCTCTCATCTGCCAACGTGATCTGTAGATGTCGTTGGCATGAGCTGTGAAGCTGTAACCAATATCAGCCAGCGACGCCGCCACCCTGGCCGCAGATGCGGAGTGATAGGCATAATGGGCATGGATGTGGCGGACATTATGCCTTTTTACCCAATCGGCCAGGTACACCGCCTGGAAAAAGTGGTGCAGCCGGCGGCAGGCCCTGGTACGCAGGAGAGCATAGGCCGCCCTATATCTTTTTGTCCAGACCCTGCCATTGGCGGAAAACACCGCCGAAGTGCACGGCCTGGGGATCTCTCTGGCGGTGACCTCGCTATAGGGCGGCTCGGCTGCCATTTCCCTATCTAATCGAAAGGCAAAGAGGTGGTATTTAATCCCTTGACGACGCATTTCCCGGAGTTCATTCAGGATAAAGGTCTCGGTGGTAACAGGGAACCGGGTTAGTATATATAGAATCGTCCCTTCAGATGAGGAGGCCATGTCTTGTTTTTTATCTGCTATACTTCTTGCAAGAGGCTCCATATCCTTAATCACCGATTTTCATTCAGATTTTGGTACCCTAATTTTGCTCTGAGGACAAATTAGGTAGAGCAGGATTTATTTTTTATCATAATCTTAGTTTTGTACAGAATTAAAAATTAACGGCTTTAAAGAAATTTAGTCAACTTGCTGACTTTATAGCCATTTTCTCACAGTTTGGTTATAGCTAAATCTCATTTTTCATTTCCTGGCTATATTCTCAGTGCGCTGGTGCCTGGATTATTTTTGATCATTATAATTCATCAATGTCTTTCAAGCCACGGTT
>QNAY01000253.1 GCA_003645605.1 Thermodesulfobacteriota bacterium | reverse complement strand
CCCTTGAGTTTTTCAGGATCTCTTGGCAGGCAAAATGGCTGCTTATTATTGGAGTCAACAATACTGAGCTTGGAATCAAAGATCAGAACCCCGTCATCCAGGCTGTCTAAAAGGTATTGAAAATAAAATGAATGGCTGAGCTCAGTCTCAAGGCCTTTAACTAGGTCAGAAATAGAAAAAGGCCAATCAACTATGTTTTCAAAGGCTATTCCACTCCTGAACTTGCCTTTTTCTTGTTTAACCCATCTAATTTGTCCCTTGGCAACATAATCGGTCTTAATATCTTCTTCACCGGGCCGGAGAGCCACGATCTCATGAGGACCGATAGGGCTATCAGACTCAATCTGTATGCCATACGGACTCAGATCAGTTGAAATTACACCCATTACAGACCCAAGAGCTTCTGTTTGCAAGCATAACGGGACGTTTAACGGTATTCGAAAAAATCGCCGCCGCTCTCTCTGGCCTCCTTGCTGCACAGAGCCTCCTTGTGGAAAAACTGTCATGTTATGGGGAAATAATTTATTAAAATATTATATATCTGCAAATAAGATACCAAAACAAAAACTTTTTCACTGGTTTAATACTGGGGATGCAGCTCAATATATGGGCGTCTTTAACAAAACAAGAAAAGCTTTTCTATTTGTGGAAAAGCTTTTCTATTGTATTACAACTATAAAAAAATTACACGAATGGCTCCAGTTCCTTTGGCAGCTTTAGGTCCAGGCTATTGTTAAATGAACCTCTGGCCGGTATTTCTACCCCAAAATCCTTTATCTTATAAAGAAGCGCCTTGTAACTTATTTGGAGCAGTTGAGCCGCCTGTTTGCGATTAGCATTAGTCCGCCTGAGGGCCTCTTCTATTACCATTTTTTCAATGCGGGCCAGACTCTTTTTTCGGATTTCCTTTAGGGATGGGAACTGTATTCGCATTTCTTGTCTGCAGTTATCGAGTACGGAATTTATCAGGGACTCATCCGGAGTCCATACTTCAGCAACAGGTCGATCTTCCGACGTCTGCCGGTCCATAGACCCAAGGATCTCTTCTTCAAGCAGATCAGGATCCTCAAGGACTATCAACCTCCTCACATAGTTCTCAAGCTCCCTTACATTTCCAGGCCAATGATATTCAGCAAATACCTTTTCAAGCTTACCAGAGATATGAATTATTCCACCCTTCGACAAGCTTCTGTACTTACGGATAAAGTGTTCAAGGAGGAATGGAATATCTTCTTTTCTGTCCCGAAGGGGTGGCACCACTATCTTTATGATATTGATCCGGTAATAGAAATCTTCTCTAAACCTCCCTTTTCTTACCTCCTCCTCAAGATTGTGATTAGTAGCCGATACTATCCAGGTATTGACACGGATATTTCTCACCCCGCCTACACGAGCGAATTCGGAATCCTGTAATACCTGTAAAAGTTTGGCCTGCAGGGCAATAGGCATATCACCGATTTCGTCCAGCAGTATGGTTCCTTTGTCGGCTAACTCGAATTTTCCCGGCTTTGGCTGTACCGCCCCGGTAAATGCACCACGTTCATAACCAAACAGTTCGCTCTCCAGAAGCTCGCTTGGTAGCGCAGCACAGTTAACCTTGACCAGAGGATGATCCCGACGGTAAGAACGCTCATGCAGAGTGCGGGCAACCAGTTCTTTACCTACGCCGCTCTCCCCGCAAATAAGTACGTTTAAGTCGGTGTTCACCACCTGAGTGATCAGATCCTTGATGCGCCTGATCGGTGGGCTATTGCCAATCATTAAGTCCATTTATTATTTGACTCGAAGAAAAATACGGTTTTGTAGTATAATCATAGCCTTGGTGAGACAGAATATAAACTTAAAAATCAATAAAATCTTAGCAAGGAGGCGAATTAAAATCAACAAAGTAATTATTTTTGCAAGCGTTCACAGGGCACCGCATCTGCTTTGTTGTCGGACACTTGAAGTACATGAAAGTACGTCTGCGTACCCTCCTGCCTCGCATCTGCAGCACCCTGTAAACGCTTACGGTTCGGTGGGTTGTAAAATGGGCGTTGTAATCCCGTGAATGGTTACTTATTTTTTATACTGCATTCAAATCAAAGAATATCTTGTTTTGTCCTCTTTAAATTATTATATTCAGCTTTAAATTGAGGAATTGAATGTGCTTTTTTGATTATAATTCCTCAATTCCTAAATTTGCGAATTGATATTAACTGAATAGACTTATACAATCCCGGAGGATGTGTTGCTTGAGATTTTAAAATCATCTAAAAACCAGGTCGGTTTTTTCTTAAAAGACCTGCCACAAGAACCCCAACAACTCCTACTTGTTGACGACGATCCTACCATCTTAAACTTATTGGCGGAATTTATTTCCCGTTTGGGGCATCAATATCGTACAGCAGGTGACGGTTTGGAAGCCATGTCGTTGCTGGAGCAATCCTCTGCCACCATCGTAATCACTGACATCCTGATGCCCCGGATGGATGGAATGGAGCTTATTCGGGAAATCAAAAAACTCTGGCCTGAAACAGATGTAGTGGCAATAACAGGATATAGTCGAGACTTTCATTACACTGACGTTATTAAAGCCGGGGCATGCGACTTTATTCGAAAACCTTTTAATCTGGACGAGCTGGAGGCCAAACTCAACAGGATAATCAGGGAACGTGGATACAGGGCCCTGTTGAAACGGCTTTCCATAAAAGATGTCCTTACAAACCTTTACAACAGACGCTTTCTCGACCAAAAGCTCGAAGAGGAAGCCCAAAGGGCCACCCGCCAAAACTATCCTCTTTTTCTAATCATATTAGACCTGGATAATTTCAAGGAACTGAATGACACCTTGGGGCATCAGGCAGGAGACGAGGTGCTCCAGCGACTAGCTGGTGTGTTGAGTAATTCCATCAGACGTAATGTGGATATTCCGTTTCGTTTTGGGGGAGATGAATTCGCCGTAATGATTCCCGAGGCTGGCACAGAGCAGGTAAAACAGATAGCAGAACGTATGCGGCGCAATTACCTGAACGAGGACATAGGTAAGACTTCCCTTAGCTTAGGTATCTCTCGCTTCAGGAGAACAGACAGTGGATTGCGCGAAGACATTAACGATTTTATTCACAAAGCTGATGTCTCAATGTATACCGCAAAAAAAGCAGGGGGTAACAAGGTAATATTTCACGAAGAAATAAAAAAAGAATAAATATCGGGTATCCTTCACGACAAGTCAAAAGTAGTTTATACTTTGTTGATCTTGTATTTTGGCAGTGAAACTTGAAATTGGAAATTGGGAAAAGTACAAAGATGTAGATGCATTACCTAATTTCAAATTTCAAATTTCCAGTTTCGACATCGGCATTTAATTCGATAATACACGCTTTTTCGAAAAAAGTGTAAAATGATGAGTGAAGGATGCCAAATATCGCATCTAATTAGTGTCTGAACGAAAACTAACCAAAACTGTCATTTCGAGCAAAGCGAGAAATCTTATCGTACTGAAAATACAGGCATTAAAGATTTCTCCCTACGGTCGAAATGACAAAAAGAGGG
>QNAY01000252.1 GCA_003645605.1 Thermodesulfobacteriota bacterium | reverse complement strand
CTCCTGTTTTTCTTAGTAATTAGTGCCTGAACGAAAACCCCTCTTTTTGTCATTTCGACCGTAGGGAGAAATCTTTAATGCCTGTATTTTCAGTACGATAAGATTTCTCGCTTTGCTTGAAATGACAGTTTTGGTTAGTTTTCGTTCAGACACTAATTAATACAAATCTAACCGGCCACCTCTCTTCGCTTTATAGTCCATAGGGCAGCTCCTGCCATCAGAAGCGAGAGGATGATTATACCCCATTCGTTCAAGGTAGGTACTGTTGCTGCCGGCGCCTGCGGATTACCCAAATTGCCATGCAAGTCCACACCCTGCATGTAGATATCCTGCCCGGTGATAGCAGAATTACGATTATCCCCCCAGATTGCCACAGATCCGCCCTGACCGTTTCCTTCAATTCTGCTACATCCCTTTGATCCGGCCACATTTGAGAGCACAACCCCGTTGGCTGTCCACTGGGCTGCGCCATTTGCGTTCACCCTCTGGGCCATAATTTCATAGGAGTCGTTTACCCAGACCGTAATAAAACCACTGTTTCCATCCTCAACCGTCTTTCTGGGAGGATATGAAGTATCATCGTAATCACCGGTAGTTGTCAACTGTGCAGCAGTAGCCCATACATGATTGCCGTTGGAGTTTATTCTCTGAGCATACAGATTGTCGTCATTAGAATCAAACCATGTAACAAAAGCGCCGCCTGCTGCGTCCGAGGCAAAACCGTGATTATTTCCATTAATACCGGCATCTGTAACCTGAATGCCATCGGCCGCCCACTGTGCCACGCCGCTGCTGTTTATCCTTTGGGCATAGATTTGGGCTAGCGTGTTTCTATCATCTACCCACATTATGATGGCACCGCCTGAACCATCCGATATGATCCTGGAACATTTACTCGCTCCGGTAGTTGTCAAAAGAACAGGATTTCCGCTGTTCCAAAGGAAGTTGCCGTCCTTATCAACCCGCTGCACAGCAGTATCCGCACTCTCTATCCAGGTAAGAATGGCTCCGCCTTGACCATCTGACATCAGCTTGGGACCCCATGAGAATCCTGACATGCTATACACTACCGGATTATTCGCCGGTCCCCAGGGCAGGGTCCCGTCTCCGGCAATCCTGTTGACCGCGCCATAACCGCTCATGATAATGGCCCCTCCGGCCCCGTCAGGAACACTGAAGGCACACTCATTATCTGCTGTGGCAATGACAGAAATCCCGTTGGCTGTCCACTGCGGGTTGCCGCCGGCATCAAGGCGCTGGGCATACAGATCGCGGGTAGTTCCTCTCCAATCCTCCCAGGATACAATGATTCCGCCCGCGCCGTCCAGGGTCACCTTTGGATATCCCTGGTCGAAATCGGCGTCACATACCACCACGCCGTTCGCGCCCCAATGGGGATTGCCTGCGGCATTAAAGTACTGGGCATAGATGTCCTTGCCTGTAGTTGCACTATTGCGCTGATCATGCCATACGACGAACCAGCCACCATGCCCGTCATATACTATTTTGTGAGAGCCTTGGTTTTCAGGGGCTGTCACTACAGGAATGTTTACTGATGGGGCTGTGCTCCACTGGGAAAACGCTACGCATGGAAGAGCAAAAAGTCCGATAATTACAGCTAATGGCAAAGATCTTCTTTTCATTCTCTTTTATCCTTGTCAATACAGGTATATGGAAGCCAACAAAGGTCCTTTTCCTGATTTTTAGTAGCAAACGAAACCGTTGATGTCAATAACTGATGCCAGGGAGTGAATGTTTCCACTTTCTGTGCTGTTTGCACCTTGCAACGAACGATGTGTGTTTTATGATACCCTAAAAGGCATCGCTTCGCTCCACCTATTAATATTAATCGCGCTGAAAGCACGCACCACAACTTTAGGCACTTTAAACTCAATTAATTCGAAAATATTCTACCACAAAAAACAAGGACTCCCCGTGCGCTATAAAGGTCCCATATACCGGCCTCCCAGCGAAGCAGACTCGTTGTTAATCCAGGCCACTATCGGATGCCCTCATAACCGATGCACTTTTTGCATGGTCTATAAAAACGGCTCTAAATACCGAGTCAGACCGGTAGCTGATATTAAGCAAGACATAGTGGAAGCAAAAAAGATCTACGGTTCTCACGTGCGCACCATGTTTCTTCCTGCAGGAAACACAATAGCTATGAACACAAAGAATCTGGCTGATGTATGTCATTTTGCCGGGGCAACCTTTCCCCGTCTTAAGCGAATCACCGTCTATGGGTCCTCTCAATTTATCCACAGGAAAGGACCGGATAAACTTGGACTGTTGGCCAAATCGGGCCTTGGACGCATTCATGTGGGTCTTGAATCAGGTGATGACGTCATATTGAAACATATTCGCAAGGGAACCCATGCCCGGGAGCAGATCGAAGCGGGCAAGTGGCTGATGGCCGCCGGGATCGAATTAAGCCTGTATGTTATTTTGGGGATCGGAGGCCGGGAAAGAACTGCCGAGCATGCAAAAGAGACTGCTAGAGTGATCAATGAAATCGCGCCTGACTTTGTCCGGCTGCGCACCTTTGTGCCAAAGATAAATACACCTATTTTGGATGATGTCTTGGCGGGGCGTTTTAAGATGCTCACGCCTCATGGCGTTTTAAGGGAAACAAAGACCTTCCTCGAAGGCCTGACCATCAAAACTTTCCTTGCCAGCGACCACTATACGAACTACATCAACCTTCACGGCCGCCTGCCTCAGGACAAGCCAAGGCTCTTGAAAGAGATAAATCATGCCCTTGAACGGGATGAGTCTGATTTTAGACAGTTTTTTATAGGGACCGAGTGATAAAGAATGAAAAATTAAGAATGAAGAATTAAGAATTCTGTGGGGAGCAATGTGATAGAGAAAAAGATCCTTTCAGCAGGAGTAATAATAGCCAGGATGAATGGTATTCAGTTGAAATATTTATTGCTCAGGGCCTTTGGTTATTGGGATTTCCCAAAAGGGATTGTTGAGCCGGGAGAGTCTCCAGTTGAAGCCGCTAAGAGAGAGGTGGAAGAGGAGACTACCCTGAATGACCTCAGCTTTCGCTGGGGATACGATTACAGGGAAACAGGACCTTATGGCCGCGGTAAGGTGGCCCGTTATTATATAGCAGAGACCAATGAGTTCCGTGTAAGCCTTCCTGTAAATCCGGAAATAGGGAGGCCCGAACACGATGAGTATCGCTGGGTATCGTATGAAGAGGCACTTTCTCTAGTGGCTCCAAGGGTGAGGGTGGCCCTTGAATGGGCACAAGAGACTATTGCTGTCAAGCCATAAAGGCGGCCATCCCTAAAAAAAACCCAAATACAGTGTCTAAATTTGAAAGATAACTGTAAGCGTTCACGCCCATATTGTCATTTCGACCGAAGGTAGAAATCTTAAATGCCCATGACTGTGACATATTGTGTGTATCTGCTCACAAATTGGAACAATAAAGTGATGTATCTGGGGGTAACCAATAACCTGGAGCGGCGCCTTTATGAGCACAAGAACAAGCTCGTCAAAGGATTTACCGAAAAATACAACGT
>QNAY01000251.1 GCA_003645605.1 Thermodesulfobacteriota bacterium | reverse complement strand
CAGGCGGGTTTCCGGACTACCTCTTCTTGTCTGCCTGTTCCATGGTCGTGTTGGGGCATCATCTACAAGCCAACTGGACAAAAGGGTTGCAATGCGATCTGCCTCCTCCTTTCTCTTAGATTTCAGCTTGGCTATGGTCACAATGAGACCTTGTGCCCTTAATTCAACAGGAAGCCCCTTGGCCTGCTCAACTGCGGTGTCTCGCCAGCTCTTATTTTTCCATTCACTTATCTCCCTGAACAGATAGTCAGCCCGTCGCCTTTCTATATTCCGGTTGCGTCTTACATTCATGATTCAGACACCTGTTTCTCGGAAAACCTGGTCCATCGGCACAGCCCGTAACCCACTGTCTCGTTGCCGCCCATCTGTATCCGTTCCAGGATGCTGAAGGCTTCCTTTAATTTCTTAATTGCACTCTTTTGTTTGTTATTTACCCTTCCCGGGCGTTCTCCTATTATTGACAAGAAGAGGCAGTCAGAGGGCAGGTATTCTTCGTACCAGAGATTCTCACTGGTCTTGCTTTGTCTGTTAAGTTTGATACGTGCTTGGACAGGAATTACCCTGCGCATAAGGTCGCTGAAATCTTCGTTTGGGATAAGGATTAGACCTGTACTCAGAAGCATTCGCGTTCTGTCTTCTTCCTTAGGAATAAGATCCCCGAATCTCAGGCCAAGGTCTTTCAGCGGATCCAACTCTATTACTTCATTGGGTTCAAATACAAGGTCTTCCAGCACAAGGGCATTGCCTGCAAGGTCCCTGTCAGACACGTAAGCCCTGCCCCTTTCAATCATCATTCCATTTCCTTGCCAGGGTTGAGAAAGAAAGCCATCTACCCCAAGTGCCCTCAGATCCCTGGCAAGCCGGTCCAAAATCATGGGACATGTCACATGAAAAAAGGGCCTGTTCAGGGAGCGTACCGGATAGGCCAGCAGGCGTCCTTCTGAAAAGATCAGTGCGCCGGCCTCAAGGGAGACAGGTCTTGAGTCTTCAATCTCAGCCTGCTCCTTATCAATCTGTTCAACCTGTTTCCCAAAGAGATCGTTTACAGTGGACTCGTCCATGCCTCCTAACATGCAATAGTCCCGCGCTACCCCCTTGATGGTTGTGGGTGGCAGAGTGGGAAAGCCGGTTGCAGCATCTCTGGCTATGGGCAGATCTATAGCACCGGTGGTCTGGCCAGTTCCACAGTGAAGAGGGGACAAGGTATAAATTCCTGTCAAAATACATTTACTCCAGACATCCATGGGATTACTCCTTGTTTTTTTGACACACTCCCACCAGGCAATGGCCATATCCAAATAAGGCTTCTGCGTCTTCGGCCAGTGTATGTGAGTTGTTAAGCAGGCGTAATGCCTCGGCCCGTTCCTTTTCGTCGCCGCCTTTGAGGGTAAACCGCCATACGCTGCCAGCCGGTGCATAAGGCATGTTTGGTCTACTTCGTCCGGTTGCCATGGCATACCCCCCGAAATACACAGGCGGGCCTGTCAATGCAGCCAGGATCTTCATTTGCACCCTGCCTGGCAGAGGCCTTACAGTCGCTGGCTTCCCTGGACTGGATATACGCAGGGGCGTGATGCACAACAACCAGAACTCATCCTTTTCATCTACCTTTTCTGGAAGATGTCTGCCTTCCATAAGCACCCTCCATAATGGGTGAATCCGATCCACACGCTCAAAGGCAACCAGACGTCCCTTACGTCCCGCGGTTCCTGTACCTGAATAGAGGGCATCATCCGGAATCCGCTCTGATACAGCGCCTGAAAAATATCCCAACAATCCAGAATGGGAGCGGAAACGAAGCATTTCAAGAAAATAGAGCAAAGAGTGGCTTGCAGTACCTGTTTTTCTGTCTATGGTCAGGCCCGGTTGCGTTTCATTAAATATAAAAGGTGGATATCTCTTTGCAAATTGTTCTTTGTCCCATGCACCCTGGCCGGTAAGGGAGTAATAGAGATTATCAGGTCCTATCCATCCTCCCAAAGGGCTTAAGGCATCCTTTTGCGGGACACCAAACAGTCTTTCGCCGCCATTCAAGTCATTAAGACAGGGATGCGTGGAAGGGATGACAGAAGCCAATAGCGGCGCATCATCCACGCCGTCCCTTGATCTTAAGAGAAAACGGGGTGTCGGCACCCATGGCTCTACCCATGGCTCGTCCCATTCCTCTGCGTTTGGAGGTCTTTGGAGTCGGGCAGGAAATGGACCTTCTATACTCCAGCCGCCAGGAAGGGTGTCTGGGCCTCCAACCAGCCCTTCCCGTTCCCTGCGTGCCTGTTCAGACCAGTCATATAGATCAAGCACTGGAACAACGGCCTGGAGCAGGCGGCTTCGGATCAATCCCTGAAAGGTCCCTGGACCGGGCGGAAAGGTGGAGCTTCCTCGGTGGTTTTCACCAGCGCTGAATGAGCGGGGAGGCCCGAAATAAACAGTTTCCATCGGCCGCACTAAAAAGGCGCTCTCAATGTTTCGGCTCACTGTTCATCCTCCTCTTCACCGGCCAGATACCGGCAGACCAACAAACCGTCCACGGCTTTCTCGGCAGGATAAGGTGTTGTCCCGTCTTGTTCCGCATAGAGCTTGATGCCCTGTTTCCAGGCCCGGAACGCTGCTTCTTTAGCTTCTTTAGTTTTTCTATCTTCTTTTTTAAAGATGTTTTTCTCCATACTGTCACAGGCATTGGCAAAGAATCCGGCAATCAGACGATTCCACTGAATTGATGCCTTTTCATGGTCTTCCTGTTTAATGATTTGTCTGCGAGCTGCTGTTACTAAAGGCATAATCTCCCGAAGTTTATATGGCAGCCGCCGTGAAAGGGAGTTCTTCTTGAATCCATTGCATACGTCTTTAAGGATCTTGGTACCCTTCAACCTGCCACCCTCATCCCATGAAACGGCAAATTGGGTCTTGAGTCCGTTTCTGGAAAAATGTCCTAAGGCAATAGACCGACGGCCTGCCCTTTCCTTTGCCATCTCATCCAGCAAACGTCTTGCTTCTGAGAGCATCACGCCAAGTGGCGTCTTGTAGTGGCCGTAAACAATACCTGCAGACAGGCTGCATCCATGTCCCAGCATGGGCAGCAACATACCGTCAGCCTCTTGTATGGAGATGCCTTCCCTTTCTGAACAGTGTATTTCCAGTTGATCCTGATGAGGAACAGGCAACCTTATGGCATCGCCTGGATTCGGCTGTTTGGGGATCTGAAAACGCTTTCGGGCAGCCTTTAGATCGTAGCTTCCCTGCCAGTCTCTGTTTCTCCACTTCCATGGGTCAGCCTGGTAATCAGTGTCAATGACCCATGCAGCAGAAAAGAGCTGCATAAGGCGGGCTGCTATATCAATGGCGTCTTCGGCAGGAGCAAGGCAGAGAACATCGTCACCGCCTGCATAAATGACTCTGCCTGAAAATTCCTGTTCAACTACCCAGGGAACTATCCTGTGACTGAAATGGCCAAGCGCCCTGTTTATAAAGGCATGAAGAGAGGGGCCAGCAAGACGTTTTGCAGAAAGGAGGTCCAGCCAGCCAGCATCTATGAGATGCTGATT
>QNAY01000250.1 GCA_003645605.1 Thermodesulfobacteriota bacterium | reverse complement strand
ACCCCTCTTTTTGTCATTTCGACCGTAGGGAGAAATCTTTAATGCCTGTATTTTCAGTACGATAAGATTTCTCGCTTTGCTCGAAATGACAGTTTTGGTTAGTTTTCGTTCAGGCACTAATTATGTGTTTGCAGAATACTGGAAGGCTATCAGGTAGTTGTACTTTTTTTGGCTTGACACCTAACCGTATTAGCCCTATTTTTAGATAATTAAAAAACGAAACGAATCGTATCAGTAAGAGTAAACACTGCGGAGATTCTCAGAGGGAGAATTTCCGTTTTATTTTTGGCTCTTAAGGGATTTCAGACTGATTGCAGGGCTAAAGCCCTGCTTCCGTATAATCCGTAAAATCCAGGAAGTGAGGCTTTAGCCTCATTTAACTTCAACGGGTTATTCTTAATATATTGATAGACCACAAAGTGCCTTTCATTTTTTATCAGTCGGTCATAATAATCACTTGCCCAGGATTTCCCTTTTTAAGGATCAGGTTGGAATTCCTTAAGAGCCTTATTTTTTTACAGTGGAGAAACCTATGGAAAACATATCTAATACCTCCAGCCCGCAAGATTGCACAGTCTTTATTTTTGAGTGCACCGGACAAAAGGTTGAACCTAAAATGGCTGCGGAAATGTGGCCCAAAATAATACAACATAAATGGGTGCTTTCTGAAAAACTGGGCCGGGATGTGGGGATAAAGGTGGCCTGCCTGGATTTTATCGATAATGTCGCGCCCATGCATCAAGATCTTCACGATGCACAAAGGATTCAGCTTTTAAAAGCGCTGGGAGCCCAGATGATAGATCGATCAATTTGGGACACCATATCCGAGACTCAACCGCCAAAGCAGATCGTGAATAGAAGAATCATACTGCCCCTGACGGCAATAGAACTCGCACGCAAACACGCAGTTATTCCGCCCCGCACCATCATCTTTTTCGGGCCGCCCGGTACAGGCAAGACTCACTTTGTCCGAGCCATAGCAGGTATACTTCAGTGGTGGTATATCGAGGTCAGTCCCAGCACCTTGATGGCCGATGGAGAAGATCGCCTCGGTGCGAACCTGAAAACCTTGATAGAAAAAGCCGGCAATCTCGACGAAGTGGTCCTGTTCATAGACGAATTTGAGGAAATAGCAGGCAGCCGGGATCACGCCTCCCGCATCGACAAATCAATTACAAATGAATTCCTAAAACAGGTACCCCTGGTTAAAAGACAGGAAAGGAAAAACCTCCTGGTATGCGCGACTAATTATATCCGGCAACTGGACGCAGCCTTATTACGACCCGGCCGTTTTGATTGCATCATTCCGGTTGGAGGATTAGATGATCAAGGCCGTCGAACTATTTTTGAGCACTATCTGCGCGACACCAATCGGGGCGATGTAGATGTGGACAGGATCATCTCAATGATTGCGCTCTTCACACCTGCGGATATCGAGTACCTTTTTCTGAAAGTCAGACAACTTGCCTTTGAGAGAGAATACAACAAAGGAGAAGATTACCGCGTGACAACAGAGACATTCGTGAAAATGATTCCCAAGATTCCGCCTACACTCACCAATGAAATTATCGAGGATTTCAAACAAGACTGTGCAAACTATACCAGGTATTGATTCCTGTTACTTGAACCGTTTGTCCGAATAGACAGGCTGTTCACGAAAACTACCAGGCCGTAGCCGGAAATTATGGGACGCCTTTGACCTAGGCCGTCTAAAAACGTCGTTTTTGGGTTCTATTTTTTGCCCACTTTTTGGACCCGGCAATATCGATCATAATACTTACTATGACTGGTTTTAGAGCAAAAAGAAGCGTGCCAAAAAATGATCAAGGGAAATTGGCCAATTTAGACGCCCTACCTTTGACCCCAGTTAAATAAAAAGCGAACATGATTTCACGGGGCTGGCTAGATTGAACAAGTGTAATAGATGAGGATCATGCCAACAAAAGAACCTGTGACGCTATCCGACCGCGCTTGCGATCCTTCAGCGCAGGGTTGGTACAAAACCTTCACACCAACGACATGGCGTCCCCTAGCCCCCCTGGTGGCCTTCATGGTGATCTTCTATGCGTTGGTCAGGAGCCTGCTGTTCCTCGCCGGTCTGCCTTTCTGCTGGATACCCTATGGCGAACTCCAAATAGCTGGGACGATTCTGGTCGTCTGCGTGATTTTAGGACCATTAGGGCTGTTGGGCCTGCGAATCGTTCGAGACATGACGCTGCAAATCTGCGGCGGCATACCGCCGGCGCTGAAACACCGAGTCGCCGATCTACCCAGCCTGATGCGCGACACCTTTATGCTAGCCTTCATCTACCTTTTGGTGTTAATTCCCTATGTCAATCTCAAGCCAGCGATCCCCCTGCTAAACCCCATCGAATACGACACCCTGTTCGAATCCTTCGAAAGTGCTCTGTTCGGTGGCGTCCTGCCAACCCAGTGGCTGATGGCCCACAGCTCCACCTGGATGCTAGCCTGCTGGGATGGCATTTACAATCTACTTTCGCTGTTCATGTTCGTCTCTCTGACGATTGCCCTATACTTCGACGGCATCCGCGGCGGCGCCCGGTTGGTGTTGGCCTATTCGATCGGCCTATTTCTGGACGTCTTTTTCACACTCCTGTTTCCCACCTTCGGCCCCTTATTCGTTCATCCCGAGTGGTTCGGCGACCTAGCGAATCTCCCTAGCGGCGAGTTGTCGCAATTCCTCGCGTTGACCGTCCACCAGTACGCTCAAGCACCCGGCCACGTCTATGCCTGCGCCGGCATCTCGGCGATGCCATCTTATCATGTCTACGGTTGGATCTGTGGCTTCCTTTACTGGCGTCACCTTCCGCGGAAGATTTTCCTGGCCGGTCTGGTTCTGACGATGTTGAATTGGCTGAGCACGATCGTACTCGGATGGCACTATGCCCTGGACGGTCTGGCGGGAATTCTCCTGGCCCTGGCGGTCTCGTGGTTGGTCGCCCGAATCATCCCGCAGCAGCATGAGACTATCACTGAACAATGGTAGGCTGTGCGATTAATCCACTACCATCTCCTTTGAGCTTCCTCACAAACACCGCTCCCACATCATCTTCATATACCTCTTTCCAGCCCGGGCTGTTTTTTATAAACCCAATAGTCCTCTTGTTGTCCTTTTTACTGAGCACAACAAATGAAATCTTATACTTGTCCAATATCTTTTCCCAATTCGCAAGGCCATACTCCACATCACTATAATCTTTCCAGATTTCCCCGGGCACCAGATGCAGCCGGTTGTCCGCAGATACCTTATATTCCGGCCACAGCCTCCAGATAATGTAACTTCCCCAGTTGATGTCATTATACATATTCCCTTTCAATTTTTCCTTTTCTATAAAATCCACTATTTCTACAGGGTTTGTTTCATAATTGATAAAAGTCCTTATCTTTTCAATGGGATGATAAGGCCTGAACCAGGGAAGAAATGACACGGTAGCTATAACAAGAAAAATAATAATAAGGCTATTCAACGTCAGGCATTCACTTTCCGACTTTGCCCTTTCAGCTTTCAGCTTTGAACTTTCAGCTTT
>QNAY01000249.1 GCA_003645605.1 Thermodesulfobacteriota bacterium | reverse complement strand
CCCCTTGGCACCTATACAGGGACTGTGTCTGTCAATGCCACCCAGGGTACGTACTCGGTTTTGCGGACAATAGATGTAACTCTGGAGATCGTGCTTCCGAAAGATGGAGAATTGGGCGTAAGCCCCTTAAAGCTTGAATTTGTCGCAAAAAAGAGTGAGCCTCCCCCTATTCATAGTGTGCGGGTATTCAACAGAACAGACGAGTATGACGAGTTTGTGTGGTCTGCCGTAGCCAGTGACTGGTGGATACAACTCTATGATGGTCATAGCTGTAGTCAGCAGCAAAGCAGTGGCTTTTCTCCCGCTCCTGCGACCAGTGTTAGCTGTAACTCTATGGGATGTCAATGCTTTGATGTCTCCATTGATTCTGAAAATATGCAACCTGGTGACTATAATGGCACTATCACTATTTACAGCAACCTGGAAGATAATTCCACCGCCATTATTAATGTAACGGCCAAGGTTGAAAGATATGAAACCAGGGAATTTGAAGAGTCGCTTTCCACTTCATCATGGCTTGATCTGCGCCTGCAGATTCCACAAAACGACTTGTTGGATGAAAATGGAAATCCCGGGAATTTCTATCTGCTCGTTGAGCACCCGAGTCTCTTTCCCGGCCAGGTATATGCATACCGGTGTCTGGAGAAAGAGGGCTGCGGCGAGGCAGAGTGTGGCCAAGAGACGGACTGTCGGCTCGATCTCTTCAGTCAATGGGGTCATCTTGTCTCCGATGCCGAAGATTTGGCCTATCAATCGGATCGTGAATGGGATCTCCAGCAGGATATGCTGACGGTTCCGTTCGGCGGTTTTCGTTTAATCGGGCTGGAAGGCGATATCATAATCCATGGCATGGTCGGCATTCCCAAGCCCGGAGGTGACTGGGGCATGACCCGTCTTTTGAAATACACCCTGCATGTAGTGCCTCTTACAGGAACCTGGATCGTTACAGATGAGTTTATGGGACAAACCTTTACCTATCCCGAGCCATTGATCTTATATGAATCTCGTGGTTATCTTGAAGGGGCATGGAGAAATGTATGGCTTGGCTGGTGGGATCCTTCCAATAACATCAACTATGTCAATTCATCGGACGTAATACCGGGTCCAGTATCAATCGACGGGTCCAGGATTGTGGTTTTAAATTCAAGTGTAGTTTCAGGTTATGATCTCCGTTTTACAGAATGGAGCCCCCTGTCAAAACAAAATTTTGAGTACTGGTACCAAATTACGCACCTTAGCCAGGGTAGCATGCAAGGTTTCTGGAGCTATCGGGCCGCTGGAGAAAACATATGGTTTACTCCTCAGGCATTCAGTGCAGTACAACAGGGCGTCACCATACCGCTTAATCCGGATTGCAACTGCTATCGGGTAAATGGCACTGTAAATGGATATGCAATTCCTTTTCTTGTAGACACAGGGGCATTTGCCGTACTCCTTGACCTGAATGATGCCTATTATCTCGGTCTGGTCGATAATGAGACCGGCGGACTCAACAGTAAATGCGATCAAACGCCTGTGCTGATAGGAGGAGTAGGCGGCACCATCACGGCATATAAATGCTATGTCGATATTGAAATTGAGGGGCGTTTATCCCGGGAAAATGTTGAAGTCTATCTCTCAGAAGGCCAGTCTGCACTACTCGGCATGACATTCTTAGACCAGTTTCATATATCCACAAATGCGGAAGACGGCACAATGACCATCGCACCCTAAAAGGGTATTCAAAAGGGCAAGGCTCGGCAATGTCGCCTTGTCCTTTTCTGTTCACTTAAATTATCCGCTGTCAATAACACTGAGTTTGGCATAATCAAGGTGCAGAGTCTTTTCACCTGCAACATCGAAAAGCACCTGTATCTTCCTGGAACCACTGTCCTTGATTATTCGACCCGGCCCAAAGATCGGATGTCTTACCCTTTTCCCCAATGTAAAGACACAGGGACTGTCTTGACCAGACCCCTGTATACCTTCTGAATTTATTTGTTGAATGTTTTCAGAAGGCTTTGGAGGTGTCCTGGCGTCACTCGATATGTTGTGCCAATTCTTTTTATCAATCTTTTTACCCGCATCTATTCCCCTTTTCCATAACTGCAAGAGGTCGGCAGGTATCTCCTCCAGGAACCGTGATGGCCTGGCAGGGAGCAAGCCTGTACCTGAGACGCTTATAAAGGCAGGGTAACAAAAACACAGAAAGTCTTTGGCCCTGGTTGCAGCTACATAAAATAGCCTGCGTTCTTCCTCTATTTCTTTGTCATGGGAAAAAGCCGCAGGAGAGGGAAAACGCCCCTCTGCCAGTGACAAGATAAAGACTGCCTTCCATTCAAGCCCCTTGGCCGAGTGCATGGTGGAAAGTACCAGTTTGTCTCTTTGTTTTTCTATGTCTTCTTGCTCCGGAGGATCCAAGGCCAGATCGGCAAGCATGGATACCGCGTCATCATACCGGGCCGCTATTCCACGCAAGTGTGCCAGTTCCTGCAGACGTTTGGGATAATCTTCATAATGAATTCTTTTCAGATGTGGACGATACCACTTCTCGAGATGTAAAAGCAAATCGCTAAGCCCCACAGGCATGTCATGGAGTCTTTTTAATAGACCGCCTAGCCCCCTTACTGTTTCTCCCCAAGCCGCCTTGGTGTTATAAGTTGAAAGGCATTCCATGGGATCTTCACTCTTAATCAATTGAGCGAAGATTTTTTCTGCGCTCTTGAGCCCAAGACGTTCAATCAATAAAAGTATCCTGCTCCAACTAAGCCGGTCCAGAGGATTTATGAGAATGCGGAGCAGGGCAAGGAGATCCTTGATATGAGCAGACTCAATGAGACGCAGGCCTCCACGCTTTACAAAGGTTATTCCACGTCTGCTTAATTCGGTCTCTAGATGAAAAGAATGAAAACCAGCCCTAAAAAGTATTGCGATATCAGAGGGTTTAAAACCATCCTTTAACAATTCCTGGACGCGGTCGGCAACAAACTTTGCCTGATCCGCCTCTTCCTTTGCCGTATATATATATGGCAGGTTTCCTCCCTTTCTTTGTGCCGTCAGTCGTTTTGTAAATTTTTCCTTGGCATTGGCAATTATGGCGTTGGTGCAGTCCAGATTCGGCTGGGTGCTACGATAGTTCTTTTCAAGCTTTATTATTCGAGTTCCGGAAAACATATCAGGAAAATCCATAATATTTTTGAAATTTGCCCCTCTGAATGAATAGATGGACTGAGCGTCATCTCCAACCACCATTACATTGTCATGGCCGCAAGCCATAAGTTGCACGATCTCCGCCTGCGCGGCATTTGTATCTTGATATTCATCCACCATTATGTATCGAAACCAGGAACCCATAGATTCTCTGACCTCGGCATTTTCTTTCAATACATCCCTCCACTTTAAGAGCAGGTCGTCGTAATCCATTAATGCGTGAACCTTTTTATACCTGCGGTAGACCGGGATGAGTCTTTCCAGCCCCGGCAGCTCCCCAATGAGGTGTGGATAACCCTGCTCGATCACCTTTAATACGGATCCCCCGCAGTTCTCAGTCTTACTCACAATTGAGGCCAGGGTTG
>QNAY01000248.1 GCA_003645605.1 Thermodesulfobacteriota bacterium | reverse complement strand
CAACAGTGCGGGAAGTGAACAATTACTGGGAAGTAAAGAAAATGAGCAGCGGTGAAAGGATAATAATATTTGATACTACATTAAGGGACGGTGAGCAGTCCCCTGGTGTATCTCTAAACGTTGAGGAAAAACTCCAGATCGGGAGGCAGTTGAAGAAACTGAATGTCGATGTGATCGAGGCCGGATTTCCTATTGCTTCCCCAGGTGACTTTCAGAGTGTTAAGCGCATTGCGCAGGAATTCAGGGGTTTACAGGTTGCTGCCCTGGCCCGTGCCAATGAGAAAGACATCGATACTGCCTGGGAGGCCATAAAGGAGGGAGAAAATCCTCGAATACATACGTTCATTGCTACCTCTGATATCCACCTCCAGTATAAACTGAGAAAGACCAGGGAGCAGGTACTGGATATGGCCCGGGCTGCGGCAGGATATGCTGCAAAATACACCAGCAATGTGGAGTTTTCCGCTGAAGACGCGAGCCGGAGCGATCTGGATTTCCTCTGTAAGGTCTTTGAGGCAGTGATAGATGCCGGTGCCACTACTGTTAATTTTCCGGACACAGTGGGGTATGCCGTACCACATGACTTTGGCAGGATGATCCGATATGTGGTCGAGCACACTTCCAACATCCACAAAGCGATCTTGAGCATACACTGTCACAATGATCTGGGACTGGCCACAGCGAATGTGCTGACAGCTTTGGAGCAAGGTGCAAGACAAGTGGAGTGCACTGTAAACGGCATAGGTGAGAGGGCTGGCAATGCCGCTATGGAAGAGGTGGTCATGGCCATCCGTACCAGGCGAGACGTCCTTCCCTATGACACTGCGATATCTTCTCAACACATCATGGCTGCCAGCCGGCTGGTAAGCATGCTTACCGGAATGGTAGTCCAGGCGAACAAGGCCATAGTAGGGGACAACGCCTTTGCACACGAGGCCGGAATCCACCAGGATGGAGTCTTAAAGGAACGTACTACGTATGAGATTATCGATCCCAAGGACATAGGTCTTAGCAAAGGGACCCTGGTCCTTGGGAAACACTCCGGGAGACATGCCCTTAAGGCAAAGCTCGAGGAAGTAGGCTACAAGCTCAGCGATGAAGAGATCGATAGGGTAGTTACAAGGTTCAAGTCCCTTGCAGACAAGAAGAAGGATGTTTATCCGGAGGATGTTGAGGCCCTTGTTGCAGAAGAGGTGCTCCGGATTCCGGATCGTTATCGTCTTGCTTACCTCCATGTTGCCGGTGGAAGCGGTATCAGACCGACTGCAACCGTAACAGTGGAAATAGACGGCAAGGAGGTTGATGGAGTGAGCATGGGGGCCGGTCCGATAGATGCGGCCTATAAGGCGGTAGCCAAGCTCGTAAAGACTGAAAGCCGTCTGCTCCGTTTTGCCGTAAACTCCATTACCGGAGGCACGGATGCCCAGGGAGAAGTCACTGTGCGTCTTGAAGAAGGCAGCTATGTGGTCACAGGCCATGGGACCGATCCTGATATAATTACTGCTAGTGTCAGGGCATACTTGAATGCCCTGAATCGTCTTGAACACATGAAAGAAAACGCGCTGCAAAAAAATGTTGGATTGTGAATTAGGGTTTAGAGGTTCAGTGTTCAGGGTTCATTTGAATCCTTTAGATGAATTTGCTGCATCGAACTCTGAACCTTTGAACCCGTGAACGGTTACGAGAGTATATTATGAGTCGACCGATGACGATAGCTGAAAAGATCCTGGCGGCCCATGCCGGTCTGGACAGTGTGGAGCCGGGTCAACTGGTAGAAGTTGATGTGGACTTTGCACTGGGCAACGACATAACAGCCCCAATTGCCATAAAGACCTTCAAACAGGCAGGTGTAAATACTGTTTTTGATAGAGAAAAGATCGCCCTGGTGTCAGACCACTTTGTTCCTAACAAGGATATTATGAGTGCTGAACAGGCTCGGCTTCTCCGGGAATTTGCCGCTGAACAGGGTATTGTTCATCACTATGATGGCGGAGAGTCCGGAGTAGAACATGTGCTGCTCCCGGAAAAAGGCCTTGTGCTTCCAGGTGACGTGGTTATAGGGGCTGACAGTCACACGTGTACGTACGGTGCCATGGGGACCTTTGCTACAGGGGTAGGGAGCACTGATCTGGCTGCCACCATGATGACAGGAAAGACCTGGTTCAAGGTACCGGAGTCCATAAAGTTTGTGTACAAAGGAAAACTCAGGCCCTGGGTCGGCGGCAAGGATTTGATACTCTATACCATAGGCGATATCGGTGTGGACGGAGCTCTGTATATGGCCATGGAATTCACAGGTCCGGTGATTGATTCCATGTCAATGGCCGGCCGCTTTACCATGTCCAATATGGCCATTGAGGCCGGTGGCAAAGTTGGGCTTATTAACCCTGATGATACGGCCTTAAATTATGTGACTGATCGGGCGACCAGGGATTTTACTGTATATCGCAGTGATGAGGACGCCCAATACACCAAGGTTATTGAGTATGACTGCAGCGAGATAGAACCTCAGGTGGCCTGTCCCCATCTACCTGAAAACACCAAGGGTATTTCAGAAGTGGGAAATGTGCCTCTGGATCAGGTGGTGATCGGTTCCTGTACGAATGGTCGTCTGGAGGACCTGGCCCTGGCCGCTGATGTCATATCCGGACGGCGGGTGTCAAAAGGCCTGAGACTCATTGTCATTCCTACCACTCCCAAAGTGTATATCCAGGCCCTTGAGAAGGGAATCCTCACGATTTTTTTGAATGCCGGCGCGGTGATTGGACCACCCACCTGCGGCCCCTGTCTTGGAGGGCATATGGGGGTCCTTGCCAAGGGGGAACGGGCCCTTGCCACGACAAACAGGAATTTTGTCGGCCGGATGGGACATCCTGAGAGCGAGGTATATCTGGCGAATCCGGCCATTGCCGCTGCAAGTGCGGTGTTGGGCAGGATTGGAAGTCCTGAAGAACTGTAAGGGAAGTATGAATTATGAAAATCAAGGGAAAAGTCTGGAAATTTGGAAAAAATATAGATACGGATGTAATTATTCCGGCACGCTATCTTAATACCTCGGACCCGGCAGAGCTTGCCAAACACTGTATGGAGGACACTGATCCTGATTTTTCCAAAAAAATAAAACCGGGAGACATAATAGTCGCGGAAAAAAACTTTGGTTGTGGTTCTTCCAGAGAGCATGCTCCTATAGCCCTCAAGGCAGCGGGCCTTGGTTGTGTAATAGCCCCGAGTTTTGCCAGGATTTTCTATCGCAACGCATTTAATATGGGCCTTCCAATATTCGAATGCGATGAAACAGTCAGTGCCCTCGGAGAGGGCGACGAGGTGGAGGTTGATGCAGATACAGGAGAGATCCGGGATCTGACTACAGGAGATGTCTTCATGGCTCAGCCCATACCTCCGTTCATGCAGGAACTGATTTCAGATGGGGGATTGATTCCCCATGTGCTTAAGAGTTTGTAAATTTTGAATGCTGAATTTTGAATTGCGGTAGAACGATTGGAATTGTGAGTTAAGATATATAAAAATTATACTTTAATTCAACATTCAACATTCAACATT
>QNAY01000247.1 GCA_003645605.1 Thermodesulfobacteriota bacterium | reverse complement strand
GTAAGCGTTCACAGGGCACCGCATCTGCTTTGTTGTCGGGCACTTGAAGTACAGGGAGTACGTCTGCGTACCCTCCGCCTCGCATCTGCAGCACCCTGTAAACGCTTACAGTTCGGTGGGTTGAGGTAAAACGGGCATTGTAATCCCGTGAACGGTTACCAAAACAGCAACTGTATTCAGACCTGAATCTGCGCAGAGAATGGATCAAGGACCTGAATCTGAAACTCCTGTTCTGGTTCAAGGATGAAGACTTGCCGGATATCCAGCGGGCCGCACCCGACTTCTGTCGCTTCCGTGCCCGCAGTCTGCGCCTGGCCCTGGAGCCCGATCTCCTGGCTGGCCCTACCGACTATACAGCTATTAAACAGGATATTGCAGAATTGGAGGATAAGGTCAGACAGATCAAGAAGGGCGAAAGAGAAGAGGACCTGCCTGATCTGGCTTATTATACGAACCGTCTGGCAAGAATATATTATGATTTCGGGAAGTTCATGGCAGCCGTAGATGCATGGCAGACACTCCTTTCCATAAGTAAGAATCTGAATGACAAAGAATGGGAAGCTATTGCAGTCGGCAATCTTGGCCTAGTTTATCGCAATCTTGGAGAGTACGATAAGGCCCGGGGATATCATGAGCAGGCACTGGAGATTCACAGAGAATTTGGAAACAGGCAGGGGGAGGCCAGTCAGTTGGGCGGTCTGGGCGCAGTTTATCACGATCTTGGAAAATACAATAAGGCCCTGAGATACCATGAACAGGCGCTGGAGATCGCCAAAGAATTGGGGAACCGTTCTCTGGAAGCCACTATAGTAAATAATTTGAAATTACTTGAATCCAAATCCGGTCCTGGTAATATTACCGGTACTATCCATGAAGACTATGCGGAGTAAAAAGGACCAGAAATATATGCGCAGGGCCATTAGGCTTGGAGAGAAGGGCCTTGGGTACACCACCCCAAACCCTGCTGTAGGCGCGGTTGTGGTCCGACAAGGCATTATCCTGGGAGAAGGTTGGCATCAGAAGGCCGGCATGCCCCATGCTGAAGTCCATGCCCTGAGGGCCGCCGGCGACGCGGCCAAGGGGTCTGATATTTATGTAACCCTGGAGCCCTGCAACCACACCGGCCGGACACCTCCCTGCACACATGCCATACTGAAGGCAGGCATCAGAAGAGTTGTAATCGGGACCCTTGATCCAAACCCAAAGGTGGCTGGAGGAGGAGCGGAATTTCTGCGGGACAAGGGCATTGAAGTCGAGACAGGGTGTCTGAGAGATGAGTGCCGTTTTTTGATCGCCCCCTTTGCTAAACACATGTTGACCGGTATGCCCTGGGTCAGATCAAAGGTGGCATGCAGCCTGGATGGCAGGACTGCAACCTGGACAGGTCACTCAAAGTGGATTACCAATCAGCAGGCCCGCAGATCGGGGCATTGCCTGAGGGAAAAAAGTGACGCCATACTGGTCGGCAAAGGCACCATAGTAGCGGATGATCCACAGCTTACTTGCAGAAAGGGCAAGAAAACTGTTAAAGATCCCATCAGGGTAGTGCTGGATAGTGGACTGAGCATTGATCCTTCCAGCCGGATATGCCGTCTGAAATCCTCTGCACCTACTGTGATAATCGGGGTGGAGGATAAATCCACAGATGAGCACAGGCAGGCCCTGGAGGTATCCGGTGTAAAGGTCTGGTTTACGCGGCCCGATGGGCAAGGCAGGGTAAACATCATGGATGTGCTCAGGATGCTGGGCGATTTTGGGGCGCAGTCCATTCTGGTAGAAGGTGGGGCCACGGTCCACGGGGCATTCTGGGACCAGGCGTTTGTTGATGAAGCCTTTTTTTATTATGCTCCCATGGTAATCGGCGGAAAGGATGCCCGGCCCGCGATAGGCGGTTCAGGGGCTGCGGACGTAGGAAGGGCAACAAGGCTGTCAAAGGTGCAACATCGCAAGCTGGGCGATAATTGGCTGGTCCGTGGTCTGATCACAGACATTGATTCCTTCTGGAGCTGAACACAAATGTTTACAGGGATAATCCAGGGCCTTGGGACCCTCAAGGATGTTGGGCAGGCAGGTCAAGGTCTGGTCTTTACTGTTCATCCTGATTTTTCTATTAAAGATCCCCAGGAGGGAGAGAGTATTGCTGTAAACGGGGTCTGCCTGACCGCCGTTACTATCTCCCATGACGTGTTTAGTGCGGAAGTTTCACCAGAGACCCTTTCAAGAACCACATTATCCGGGCTCAGGGTTGGAGGCCGTGTTAATCTTGAACGGGCTCTCAGGCTTGCAGACCGTCTTGGCGGACATCTGGTAAGTGGTCATGTGGATGGAATAGGCGAAATAGTTGAAAAGGAGCATCTAAGCCGGTTTACTTTATTGACTATAGCTATCCCCGAGAGCCTTGACCGGTACATTATTGAAAAAGGTTCTGTTGCAATTGACGGCATCAGTCTTACTGTAAACAGTTGTGGTAAGGGCCGTTTCTCCGTGGCCGTTATCCCGCATACTGCCAAGCTCACTACTATGGGTTTCAGAAAGGGGGGAGATAAAATCAATATTGAGGTAGATCTCATTGGGAAGTATATTGAAAAATTACTTTTGGCCGGGCATATTAAATCAGAGAAACCGACCAATATTAATACGGAGTTTCTGGCACAGCATGGGTTTATATAAAAAATAACCGTTCAAGGGTTAAAGGGTTCAGGGTTCAAAGGTTCAGGATTTACCGAAAATCTAAGTCGTTGATTCATGAGTTCTGAATGGAGAAGGCATGAGAATAGAAAGAGGGAAGCATATATCATCCCCCCTCTAAATTTGAAGATATTGAGGCTTGGCCACTGGCGCGGGAATTAACTCGAAAAGTGTACCGTATTGCACGGAAGTTTAGAGAACCCTGAACTTTGAACCGTGAACCTGACAACCGGAGTGTTACAGCGAGGTTTATTTAACAATGTCATTATCCACAATAGAAGAAGCTCTTGAAGATATTCGGGCTGGGAAGATATTTATCCTTGTCGACGACGAGGATAGGGAAAACGAGGGTGACCTCACTATGGCTGCAGAAAAGGTGACCCCTGAGGCCATCAATTTTATGGCCAGGTATGGTCGCGGCTTAATCTGCCTTGCCCTTGCGGAAGAGCAGGTAAACAAGCTGAATCTCCCTATGATGACTTCCCGAAATACATCTGTGTACGGCACGAATTTTACAGTATCCATAGAGGCCAGACATGGGGTCACAACAGGTATCTCCGCTCATGACAGAGCAGCTACTATCCTGACTGCCATAGCAGACGAATCCGGGCCTGAGGATATTGCCATGCCGGGCCATGTCTTTCCGCTAAGGGCAAGGGAGGGAGGGGTCCTGGTGAGGGCGGGCCAGACCGAGGGGTCGGTGGATCTCGCAAGGCTTGCAGGCCTGAAGCCCTCCGGGGTTATATGTGAGATCATGAAGGACGATGGGACAATGGCCCGGATGCCTGATCTTGAAGTTTTTTCTAAAAAACACGATCTCAAGATTGTCACAATTGCAGACCTCATAGCCTATCGTCTTCGCACTGAGAGTTTTGT
>QNAY01000246.1 GCA_003645605.1 Thermodesulfobacteriota bacterium | reverse complement strand
CGACATCAGCACTCAATTCTATAATGCACCCTTTTGGGGAATAAATGTAAACCGGCGAATGAAAGATGCCTACTAATGCCTTAAATTTCTTGCCCACGCCCCTTATCCGGGCCTGAGTAAAACCTTCTCCACTTCAACATAAAGCGACCCTTAATGTGGCCGGGAACCATCGATCCCATTTGCTGTGCCACTTGGCTTAGAGCCGGATAAAGACATGACTCCCTGAGCAGAGGACTATTCGATGGTAAAAAAATGGTCAACATAAATATAATGATTCCTGCCAAAACAAGGCCTTTGGCAAAGCCCACAAAAGCGCCCAGAAGCCTGTCAATCCAACCTAATCTGAGGGCCTTGAACATCTTTTGAACCATAATTCCAACAATAAAAATAATAAGATATACCAATAAAAATATTAATAGAAATGAAACTAAAGAACGCCACATCTCATCCTGTATCCACGGTGAAAGCCTTAATGATATGGATGGAAAACGGTTAATAGCCACCCAAAACCCGAATATTACCCCAAGAAGGGAAGCTAATGACCTGCTAAAACCTGTCCAAAGACTATGGCAAACAAAAAAAACAAGCATTCCCCCCAGAAGAACATCAAGCCAGTTAAAATGTAAGAAATTAAAATGTAAATCCATGATTCACCTTAGTAGGGGTTCATAGGTGCAGGGTTCAGGGTTGCTTTTCTTTTGTAAACCTTGAACTCTGAACCTTTAAACCCTGAACCCTTGAACGGTAAAGCTAGCCTATAATCTCTTCGGCAATACGGGTTGACTCATTCAGACTATTTTCAAGATTTTTTCGGAATTCCTCTATCCTTACTCCTCTTGCGTCCGGCGGCACTGAAATCGGACGTCCGTATACCATGACCACTTTGCTCACGGGAAATGGAAGGATTGTACGGTCCCAACTGTTAAATCTAAAGGCCGGCCTGGCAGCAAAACCAGTCGGCACCATAGGCACCCCTGTCTCCCTGGCCAGAACGACTGCGCCTTTCTGGGCTATCCTTGCCGGCCCTTTTGAGCCATCGGCCACTATACCGGCATTACACCCCTGCTGCCGCATTATCCCGGCCATCTCTTTGATAGCTAGAAGCCCTCCTTTATGTCTGGAGCCACGTACTGGAATTTGCCCCCAACTATTTAGGGATTTTGCTACCCATTCCCCGTCGGAACTGCCACTCACCATAATAACTCCAGGGTGACGTCTGAAACAAAAAAGGGTATATATCAAACTTGCATGCCACAGAGCTATTATGGCAGGGTGGCCAGGCTCAAGCAAAGGCATTATGGCATTCTTTTCAACAGCAGTGAACCTGCAAGAGGCCAACCACAATTCAACAAGGCGGAACAATACTGCATGCACCCCCGACCACGGTTTATTAACTATGGTGGTCGAAGAATCTGTTATGGACTCTCGCACTTTCATGAGGCATGAGGTAACATGTAGTGACATGTTGATCAAGCTTGAGGAAAAATATGAATAAGAAGTTGGATTTTGAGAAAGCCCTTAAAGAACTGGAAAGGTTAGTAAAACAACTGGAAGAAAATAATCTCCCGCTAGAGGAGGCGCTGAAAACCTTTGAAAATGGGATAAATCTTTCCAGATACCTGGCCAAGTGCTTGAATGACGCAGAAAAGCGAATACAGCAGCTTTCACTGAACGAAAACGATGAGCCTATGTTAAAGATCCGGGAAGGAGATAGTGAAGACCTTTGACCTAAGCACATATCTGAAAAAGCAACAGGACCTGATTAACTCCGCCCTGGATAAGTGGCTTCCCAAACCGTATGGCCCTTCAGGTCCGGTGTTTGATGCCATGAGATACAGTATGATGTCCGGCGGAAAGAGGGTAAGGCCGATTTTACTTCTGGCCGGTGCCCAAGCTGTTGGCAGCGACCAGAAAGCGTTTCTGCCTGCGGCCTGCGCCCTTGAATGCATTCACACTTATTCCCTGATTCATGATGATCTTCCTGCAATGGACGATGACGATTTGAGGAGGGGCAGGCCTACCTGCCATAAGGTCTATGGTGAGGCCGTTGCCATTCTTGCAGGTGATGGCCTTCTCACCTATGCCTTTGAACTCATTTGTAAGCCGGAGCTGACACAAAACATATCTCCCAGCTTACTCGGTAAAGCAATTTTTTTTCTTGCGAAGGCTGCGGGTGTTTCCGGAATGGTAGGAGGCCAAACTGCGGATATATTAATGGAGGGACGACCGGTGGATGTGGAAACCCTTTCATTCATACACAGCCATAAAACCGGAGCACTGATAGGTGCGTCTGCGGAGATCGGGGCGTTACTGGGTGAGGGAGACGATGAGGAGCTAAACCATCTGAAGAAATATGGCGAATCTCTGGGACTCGCCTTTCAGATTAAAGACGATCTTCTGGATGTGGAAGGAAACCAGGAGCTTCTCGGAAAGCCGGTAGGCTCGGATGGTCGCAATCAAAAGGCCACGTATCCGGTTCTTTTTGGACTTAAGGAGACCAGAAGAAGGGCTCAAGAACTTCTTAACCAAGCCCTCTCCGAATTGGAACTTTTTGATGATAGCGCTGAACCTTTACGGGCAATAGCCCGATATGTAGTAGAAAGAGACAGATAATAAGGAGCATAGATTCGATGTCAGGTCTGCTTGAATCTGTAAAAAGTCCCCAGGACATAAAAAACCTCAAGCCCAAGGAACTTGTCCGGCTTGCTTCTGAAATCCGCCGCAAAATCATAGAAACCGTGGCTGGAACCGGGGGACATCTGGCCTCCAGCCTTGGTGTAGTAGAATTGACTATAGCCCTGCACTATGTCTTCGATGCCCCGAAAGACCGAATAATTTGGGATGTAGGGCATCAGGCCTATGCTCACAAACTGCTTACCGGAAGGGTGAATAATTTCCATACATTACGTCAGGACGATGGGATAAGCGGCTTCCCCAAACGCGGTGAAAGTCCTTACGATACCATTGATACCGGCCACTGCAGCACGGCTATTTCGGCTTCTTTTGGAATGTATACCTCCCTGGACCTGAAGGTTAAGGACTCTAAAGTAGTGGCAGTAATTGGAGATGGATCAATGAGTGCCGGCCTTGCCTTTGAAGCACTGAACAACGCCGGCCATCTGAGAAAAAACCTTACTGTCATATTAAACGACAATGAAATGTCTATCTCCCCAAACGTCGGGGCACTGTCAGCTTTTCTGAGCAGAAAACTGACAAGCCGCCCGGCAACCCGGCTTAAAAAGGAAATTGAATCCTTTCTCAAACGCTCGGGCGTTGGTGAAAACATATGGGCAGTGATGAAACGCAGTGAGGATTCCTTAAAGACGCTACTAACTCCGGGAATGCTTTTTGAGTCCTTGCAATTTGAGTACTTAGGTCCGTTGCCGGGCCACCACCTGGAATCCCTGATTGACACACTTAAGAACGTACGCACTATACCCGGACCAGTGCTGGTCCATGTGCTTACCAAAAAAGGCAAGGGTTATCCTCCAGCAGAACGTCGTCCTGACCTCTTCCATGGCGTTGGCCCCTTTGAGATCTCAACCGGAAAGCCAAAGCCTTCATCAGG
>QNAY01000245.1 GCA_003645605.1 Thermodesulfobacteriota bacterium | reverse complement strand
TATTTTTTGCCCACTTTTTGGACCAGGAAACATTGATCATAATGCCCAGCCTAAAAGGATTTCGAGCAAATAGAAGAGGTCCAAAAAGTGGGCAAAGAAAATTAGCTGATTTAGACGCCCTAGACTTTGCCCTAACCGGAGTATTTGTAGTGATGAAATATTGGAATGATGGGTCAGGAGGCTTGAGTGAGCTTTGACGTAATAATCGTCAATTACCGTTGCTATGAAGCGCTAAACGGCTGCCTTTCAGGGCTTGAGAAGTGGGAGCCGGCAAAGCTTGATAAAGTCTATGTGGTGGACAACAGCCAAGTCCCTCTCCCTGATGATCTGGTAAGACGGTTTCCCGGAGTTGTTTGGTTGGCGAATAGTGAGAATGTCGGTTTTGCCGGAGCGGTCAACCAGGCCCTTGCTAAGGCTACTGCACCATATGTATGTCTCTTGAACCCGGACGCAGTAATATCAGGGCCTTTATGGGGCCCTCTTGAGGAATGGCTGAACAAGAATCCCCGTGTGGGAATTGTAGGCCCAAAAATATTAGATGCCGATGGTTCTATCCAAGGCTCTGCAAGGGCCTTTCCCTCCCTTACCACAGTCTTTTTCGGAAGGACTTCTTTCATTTCACGTCTATGGCCTGATAATCCCTTTACCCGAAAAAATATTTTGACATCCCAATCTCTGCACGAGCCTATTAATGTGGATTGGGTTTCCGGGGCCTGCATGATCGTAAGACGTTCGGCAGTGGAAGATGTCGGGCCCATGGACCGGAGGTTTTTTTTATATTGGGAAGACTGTGACTGGTGTACCCGATTTCGGTCTGCGGGATGGAAGGTGGCCTATTATCCGGGAGTCGGGCCAGTGATCCACCATGTAGGCCAGGCCGGCAAAAATGCCAAATGGCTGGCTCTTTATCACTTTCACAGAAGCGCAGTCCTTCTCTATTGGAAGTATGATCGTACACCGGCGAGGATCGGTTCTCTGATAGCCTTGGCGGGAGCAATATTAAGATGCGGTGTGCTGGGTCTCAAGTCGACATTGAGGTAAATCGTCCTTACTTTTCACCCAAAGATGCGGGGTTGGGGTCTTTCCCGAACCACATGGCAAGCCGTATTCCAGCCTCGTAAATACCTATTAGCGGAAGAAAAATAAGTATTTGTGAGAATATGTCCGTTGGGATAAGCAACACTGCCAATACGTATAGAGCTATGTAACTAGCCTTTCTGTGCTTTGAAAAATATTCCCTTGGCACGATACCGCAGCGGGCGGCCAGGGCCATAAGGAATGGAATTTCGAAAACCAGACCAAAAGTAAAAATGGCCTTAAGGGAAAAAATCAAATAGTTCTGTAGCCTGGGCATTGCCTCCAGCCCCTGGTTTGCAAAGCCCAAAGTAATGGAAAACGCAACAGGCATTATGACCCAGTAACCAAAAAGACCTCCTGAGATGAATAGGCATATACCCCAGAATATAAAGCTCTTTGTAAATTTTTTCTCTTTATCATACAGGCCCGGAGCTACAAACCTCCATGCCTGATACAAGATCATGGGAGAGGAAAGGATGACAGCACTCCAGAAAGCGACCTTGAGATAGGTCATGAAACCCTCCGTAAGGGCTGTGAATACCATAGAACTACCAGTGGGCAGGGCCTGATTAACAGGATAGAACAGCATTGAGACAAGGAAATCCGAGAATGCATAGCAGAGCACAAAAGCCACTGCCATCGTGACAAAACAGGTTATCAGCCGACGCCTGAATTCGTCAAGATGTGCCTTAAAGGGGAGACGTTCAAAAGACATCCTAATTACCTAAGTTGAGCGATTAGCCTTTAGCGGTCAGTCGCACAGATCCATATTTATGGACTGTCTTCGTCCTTACTGATTTTTGGTCCATCTTCCGCTTTCCGCTCTGACAATGAATCTCCATCGACCAGATCGGACCAGCCGGATTCCGATCGCGCCTCTGTCCCCTGTTTTATGTCTTTTTCTAAAGACTCGATATCAAGCTGGCTTTTAAGCTCCTCTGAGGCCCTTTTTAATTTCCCCATATAGCCTGCAATCTGTCTGGCAAGCTGAGGAAGCTTATCCGGCCCGAGAACTATCAGGGCCAATGCCAAAATCAAGAGCAACTCAGGAAGCCCTATGCCAAACATTGATTATCCCCTCTTGTAACCGTTCACGGGGTTACAACGCCAGTTTTACCGCAACCCACTGAACCGTAAGCGTTTACAGTGTGCTGCATATGCAAGGCGTACGGGTACGCAGACGTCCCTGTACTTCAATGCCCGACAACAAAGCAGATGCGGTGCCCTGTGAACGCTTACCCCCTATTAAAGAACCTCTTGTTCCTACTGCCCAGCAAACAAAGTAATTCATAACTAATAGTACCACCCCACTGCGCCAGATCTTCAGCCGTAATAATTTCATTCCCCTGCTTGCCCAGAAGCATGGCTTCCTCGCCGGGGGATACTCCATCAAGCAAGGAAACATCTACCATAAAGGCCTTCATACAGATACTCCCAACCACAGGACAACGTCTGCCTCTGATAAGTACCATGGACTTGTTGGACATGGACCGCAAATATCCGTTATCATAACCTACGGGTACCACAGCTATCCTGGAAGGTCTTTTGGTGTAAAATCTGTGACCATAGCTCACCGGTGATCCTGCCGCCGGATTGCGTATGGCCACGATTTCACTGCGAAAGCTCATAACAGGTTGCAGTTCAATGCCTTTTTGACTTTGAAACCCGGGATAGGAACCATAAATGGCCAGTCCCGGCCGGACCAAATTATAGTGGGCAAAGGGGAAATGGATCAGCCCGGCCGAATTGGCCAGATGAACAGTTGGAGGATTCCATCCCATACCTCTTACCTGGTCTAAAACTGATGCAAATGTATTGAGTTGGACCGTGTTAATCGGATCAAGAGGATTATCAGCAGACGATAAATGAGAATATAGACCTTCAAAGCATAGATGTGGCCACTGATTCAGCTCTTTAACAACCCTATAGAGTTCATCCGGTGAAAACCCGAGACGCCCCATACCGGTATCCACCTTGAGATGCACTCTGCAGGTTTTATCCTTCACAGCAGCAACACGCTCAAGAGTGCTCAGGGAAGAAACGTCAGCTATGCCTGGAATAAGATCAAGGTCCAGGACCTCTTTTTCCGCTCCTGGAGGCAATCCAGACATGAACAGGATCGGAGCTGTTATCCCTCCTTGCCTCAGAGAAATTGCCTCTTCAACCTCTGACACAGCAAACCCCCATACGCCAGCCGCTTCAAGCGTCTGGCCGACCTCTACCAACCCATGGCCATAAGCGTCGGATTTCACCACCGCCATGATACGGGCCCCTGTGCTTTTAAGAAGTCCATTAAGGACATTGTAATTATGGCGTATGGCCATAAGGTCTATTTCAATTCGATTGAGGTCTGTGTAGGACATAAGTTATCTGTAACCGTTCACGCTAATGTGTCATGATTCGCGCTGCCATGTCATTTCGACCAAAGGGAGAAATCTTTACCATCCAGAACTCAGATCTTTCCAGTTTGGGTTCATCCGGTTCACTAATT
>QNAY01000244.1 GCA_003645605.1 Thermodesulfobacteriota bacterium | reverse complement strand
TTTTTGCCGTCTTCTTCGTTGCTCGTCGATCACATAACCCGTTATGCTCGCTCCTCGCGCCTTGAATACAACAAAAAATCCTGTTAATTTTTGTTCAACTTATTTATCTCCCGTTCCTAAGAATTTATTTCTTATCCTTTTTGTTCTTGGATTTTACCTGGTTATCGTAGGCTTTTATGACCTCCTCCGTGATATCTACATCAGAGTTAATGAAATATATACCAGGCATGTTTTTGTCCAGAATGAGTGTGTATCCACCTTCCTCACCAATACGGCTCACAACCTTCTCAAGTTCCTTGAGTATTGGCTCCATGCTTTTGGTTTCTGCCTGGCGCATTTCAAACTGGGCATCCTCTTTTTCATCTTGAAGATCCCTAAAAGCCTTTTTATATTCGCGCTCCTTTTCTGCCCTGGCAGCCTCATTCATTAAAGGTCCTTTTTTTTCAATATCTTGTTTAAACGCATTGATCTCATCTTGTTTAGCCCTGAGCTGTTTCTGTAAATTTTGCAGTTTCTTATTGAGCTTCTCCATGGCCTTTTGGCCGGCTACGGATTTTCGTACCACTTTTTGCATATTGATAACAGCTATCTTTACCTGAGCAGTTTCTTCAGCAATTACGCTACAGCACAAGACCGCGGTCAACAGAAAAACCAGCAGCACAGGTATTAAGCTTAGGCGACTTTTCATAAGATAGTTAGTACCTCCTGAGCCCCTTTCACAACTCCCATCTACAAAATAATGACCACGGCGTCGCTATGCAACGCGTGGTCATAGTTTACTGGGATGATCAAAACCTTTTAAACTACTTTACGGCAACAAAGTCATCTCTACGATTTTTTGCCCATGCGTCCTCGTTTTGCCCTGGATCCAGAGGCCGTTCCTCGCCAAAGCTCACAGTTCCTATACGATCCGGATTTACACCCAGATTAACAAGATATGCCCGGGCGCTTTTTGCCCTTCTTTCCCCAAGAGCCAGGTTATACTCATTGGTACCGCGCTCATCACAGTTACCTTGGATTTCGACCATGGCCTCCGGATGATCAAGCAGAAACAGAGCATTCTCTTCCATTATGGGTTTCATGTCGTCCAGGATGTTGAAACGGTCAAAGTCAAAGTATATGGGGTGCATGGGGGCGCTAGTCCTGCCCTCAGAGATAGTCTCTCCAAAGCTGGCAGCAGTGTCCATAGCTTCGCCCGGGATTTCCGTCTCACCCATACCAACTTCAGCAATACCGGGCATTCCTTCACCAGGCTCTGTGGCCATTTCACCGATTTGCTCAGTGGGAAGTACTGCTTCTTCTCCGCCTCTCACTGGTTTTTTGCTACATCCGGCAAAAAGTCCCATGCTCAAGATTGAAATCAGTGCCAGCAAACAAATTTTTTTCCCCAGATTTCCCCAATACATATATACCTCCCACAAAATGGTTTTTTGTCGCACCATGCAACTACAACTGAATACACTTGAAGCCCACAAATTATACTCCACTTTAGCAGAGGAGAAACAAAATTCAACCTGTTATGATGGGTTTTCTTTACTAAATAAAAAAGTAGACGTTCAGAGGGTCCTCTTTAAGCATTTCCTGGAAGCCAGACCAACTTTGTGTCACTGATATATGATTTAATACCGTCTACGATTCCCTCGGCCACGCGGTCCAGATAGCGGTCACTTTTGAGGCGCTCTTCCTCTTTCCTGTTACTGATAAACGATACTTCAACAAGGACAGAAGGCATCCTTGCACCTATCAGGACAAAGAATGGGGCCTGCTTGACTCCTTTGCTTTTTACATTGCTATATTTTTTTCTGAGGTTCTTTACGATTTCCCTCTGCACATAACCTGCCAGGCGTGAGGACTCATCGACCTTGGTGTTTTTCATTATGTCGTTGAGGATATTCTTGAGATCCCCTATTCTTTTAGTGGATGTAGCATTTTCTCTGGCTGCCACCCTCATGGCCTTTTTATCCAGGGCAAAGTTTAAAAAATAGGTCTCAACTCCATTAGCTCTCCTGCTGGGAGTTGCATTTGCGTGAATAGACACAAAGAGATCGGCCTTTTTGGCGTTGGCAATGGCAGTCCTTTGTGTAAGTGGCAGGAATCGATCTTTCTCTCTGGTCAGGATAACCTGACAGCCAAGGTCTTTTTTAAGTCGCGAAGCCACTTTCTTCGAAATCTTGAGCACAACGTCTTTTTCCCTCAGGCCGGTAGGCCCGATAGCCCCCGGGTCCTTCCCGCCATGGCCTGCATCTATCACCACTCGTTTTACACAGAGGCCTAACTGTTGCGTGAGAGAAAAGTCATCATCTTTTAATTTGCCCCTGGTCTTTTTATATATTTTTGAGGACTGGGGAGGACAGGAAGGCCTCTGGAAGTAGTTTTCTCCAAATGCGTCCACCACCACCCTGAAGGGGTCCTCAAGATAAAAGATCTTTGTCTTATGGGTCTTCCTGAGGTCAAGTACCACACGGACTGTACTATGGTTGAACTGGGCTACTCTCACTCCTTTGAGTAGCCCATCCTGTATAGAGATGTTGCTCTTGAGATTTTTCCCTGTACGGGCTGGCTTAAGGTCTAAATAAACACGTTCCGGAAGATGCTTGGCCTTATTGGCAGGAAGATATCCCTTCTTAAAGGATACAGGGCCTGCTGTGTCAATTACTACCCTGGTGTAGTCTGAAGCGGACCAGTGCCTCACCTCTCGCACAGTAGCAGGTTTTGTACCCGGAGCAATCCTCGGGCTGGAGAGCCCGGCGGGTCCTTTTTCCTTCTCATAATATGTTATCAGCTTTGAAGATTTTGTTTTCTGCTGCTGTTTAGGACCTAAGATTTTCAACTTGTTTCTAGCAATCCTGGCCTTGTCTCTTTTGGGGTATTCTTCAACTATTCGTTCCCAAGCCTCTCGGGCCAGCCTGATATTTCCAGTACGCTTGTAAAGGTCGCCGAGGGCGTAGAGGGCGTCATCTGCCAGGCGGCTTTCAGGGAATCTCTCAATTAGGACCTGATATCGCTCAATGGCCTCCCTGATGTCCTTCCCGGCTCCTGAGTATCCATATAATTCACTGTAGCAACGGGCCATCATGAAGAGGGCTTTGGGGGCAACCTTCTTGCCATTAGGATAGGTGAGATAGACTTTCCTGAATTTCTTAATTACCCGAACCCATGCTGTTCTGTGAGTGCGAAGTCGGGAATTCCTGGCAAGGCGATCATATTCGGATTTGGCCTGACGATAGGCGTATTCAGCCCTGCTTGCAGCAGAGTACCTGGACTTTGCGTGTGCAAAGTCCATGGCAATTAGCAAGAATGTACCTGATAGGAAAGCAATAACAAACAAAGACAGAAAAAACCGTAGCCGGACGCAGATATGCTCAGATAATAACAGGCTCATGGTTTTAAGAATCCGCGTTTTTTTTGCGTTCATCTGCGGTTTCATGTTGTCTTTTTGTTTTTTTCTGCCATGGATTTGAGTTTTGCTAAGTAGTTAATGGCTTCAAGAGGTGTCATATTATTGGTATCGGCGGAGAGTACCTTTTTTCTGAGCTCAGCCCCCTGATCAATTACAAGTGGCAGGGGC
>QNAY01000243.1 GCA_003645605.1 Thermodesulfobacteriota bacterium | reverse complement strand
TACCATTGCGAACTCGTAAAGGGCTGCTGGGGGTCCTCTATGCATTAAACAAGCTTGAAGGAAAGTTCACAGATAAGGAAGTAAGGTTGCTGGAAATCCTTTCAGGAACGATTGCCATCTCTATTGAGAATGCGAGGCTTTATGGAGAACTCAAGCAATATGCCAGCTCTCTTGAGCAGGAGAATCGTATGCTCAAGTCGGATGTGCAGGACCTTTTCAATATCCAGGGTGTTATTGGCTCAAGCCCTGCAATGCGTCAGGTTTTTGCCCTTGTTGAAAAGGTTATGGATACAACAACCTCTGTTCTGATCCAGGGAGAGACAGGCACAGGGAAAGAGCTTATTGCCAGGGTCATCCATTATAACGGCCCATTGAAGGACAAGCCCTTTGTGGTGGAGAATTGCGGTGCATTATCCGAGAACCTTTTGGAAAGCGAGCTTTTTGGTCATGTCAAGGGTTCCTTCACCGGTGCTATTGCAGACAAAAAGGGGCTTTTTGAGCAGGCTGACGGAGGGACTGTCTTTCTTGATGAGATTGGAGAAATGTCATCTGCCATGCAGGTCAAATTGCTCAGGGTCCTTCAGGAAGGGCAGTTCAGACCGGTTGGCGGCAGTCGGCAAATCCATATAGATGTGCGGCTTATTGCTTCCACGAATCGCAACCTTGAAGAAGAGGTAAAAAAGGGAAACTTCCGCGAGGATCTTTTTTATCGTATCAGTGTATTTCCTGTTATGCTTCCACCCTTACGGGAAAGAAGAGAGGATATTTCCCTGTTAGCTGCTCACTTTCTAAAAAAATTTACCAAGAAGCTAAAAAGGCCTGCTGCTAAATTAACGCCCCGAGCAATGGATCTTCTCTCACAGTTCGATTGGCCAGGCAATGTGCGAGAGCTTGAGAACGAGATCGAGAGGGCCGTGACCTTGGCAGGAAAGGAGCGGGAGATCAGTGAAGAGCACCTTTCAGAAAAAACTAAGACCTTCTCGGAAAAGGGTATTTTAATACAAAAGACTGATGGAACATTAAAGGAAGTGACCGAGCAAATAGAGCAGCGAATCGTCTCTGAAACTCTACAGAAGACACGCGGCAACCGTTCTCAAGCTGCTAGGATGCTTGGCTTGACACGCCAGGGCCTGCTCAACAAGATTGCCCGTTACAACATCAATTTATAAAGAGGATGTCACGTCTGTCCAAGTCATTAATCGTGGGATTACTGATTGGCACGTTGGGAGTGGCGGCAACCCTGGTTCCTTGCGGTCTTGATTTGGAGGAAAGCATCGGCCTGGATTTATTGTTCAAGATGAGGGGGGTGAGGGAAGTCCCGTCTGAAGTCGTAGTAGTGACTGTGGACAAAGTCTCTGCTGATAAACTAAATCTGCCGATAAGGCCTGATAAATGGCCTCGCTCTCTTCATGCCCGGCTAATTGAAAATATGGTCAGGAAAGGCACTGCAGTAATTGCCTTTGACATGACTTTCGATCAGCCCCGCTCTCCCGAGCATGACAATTTATTTGCCGGAGCGATCAAGAATGCAGGCAACGTTGTCTTATGTGAACACCTTAAAAAAGAGACGATTCCTTTAACTGATGCAAAGGGGACGCATACAGGAGATTTGGATATAGAGAGACTGGTGCCGCCGATCCCTTCTCTTGCAGAATCTGCGGTTGCCTTGGCGCCTTTTCCATTACCTAAAATACCTGTCAAGTTAAGCCAATACTGGATGTTCAAGACAGGCGCCGGAGATACGCCGACTCTGCCGGTCGTGGTTTTCCAGATTTTCGCGTTGGATGTATACGATGAGTTTATCCATTTGTTGGGAAGAGTCAGTCCATCTCAAGCAGATAGACTGCCTCAGGACAAGGACCTTATAATTTCGTCAAAAGGCGTGGAAAATCTTATCCGTGTTCTAAGAGATATCTTTAAGAAGGACCCGTTGATTGCAGAGAAGATGCTGGATGAGCTTCAGAATTCAAATTCATTATCCGTGGACATAAAAAGGAGGCAGGTCCTTAAATCACTTATAAGGATGTATCAAGGCGACATAAGTCGTTACCTGAATTTTTATGGTCCCCCCTGCACGGTTACAACTATTTCCTATTATCAATTACTGCAATCCGGGAATAATTCAACTGAATATCAAGAACAACATGATCTTGACGGCAAAGCTGTGTTTGCCGGACTTTCAAGGCGTTTATGGCCGGAACAGAAAGACGGCTTCCACACGGTTTTTTCTCAGGCAAGCGGATTGGATATCAGTGGTGTTGAAATAGCAGCCAGTGCCTTTGCAAACCTGTTAGAGGATATGTCTGTTCAGCCACTGGATTTTCGTGCGCATCTTGCCTTTATTTTCGTCTGGGGAGTAGTGCTTGGGATTGTGTGTCTCTTCTTACCCGCTGCCATTGCTGCATTCAGTGTGATCGGCCTGAGCTTACTTTATCTGGCTGCCGCCCATTATCAGTTCAAGTACACTGGAATCTGGTATCCGCTGGTTATCCCTTTGTTTTTCCAGGCGCCTGCAGCTTACTTCGGCACTGTTTTATGGAAATATTTTGAGGTGAATAAGGAACGTCAAAATATCAGAAAGGCCTTTGGATATTACTTGCCCGACAAGGTTGTGGACCGGTTAGTGAAAAACATGGCATATATCAAGGCGAGTAGCCACATGGTCTATGGGACCTGTTTGTTTACAGATGCTGGAAACTATACCACTTTATCGGAAAACATGGAGCCCAAAGAACTAAGCAGCTTTATGAATAAATATTGGGAAGCTTTATTTGAGCCGGTAAAGCTGCACAAAGGGGTAGTGTCAGACGTTGTCGGAGATTCTATGTTGGCAATATGGGCAACGGCACAGCCTGATTCTTCTCTCAGGACTGAGGCCTGCCTCACGGCACTTGATATTGCCGGAGCAGCGCAAAAGTTCAATGAGTCTCACGATAATTTAAAGCTTCCAACTCGCATCGGTCTGCACTCCGGGTACATGTTGCTTGGTAATATTGGTGCAATCAACCATTATGAGTACACTCCAATCGGAGACATCGTCAATACTGCGTCAAGGGTAGAGGGCCTGAATAAATACCTGAGTACACGGATGTTAGTATCCAAAGAGGTGCTGTATCAGGTCGATGGTTTCCTGACAAGAGAGCTTGGGAAATTCCTTTTGGTCGGGAAATCAAAACCTGTTGTGGTATACGAATTAATATGCCTTATAGGAGAATCCAGTGAACAACAAAGACGTCTTTGCAAAATTTTTAACACAGCCATGAATGCCTTCAGGAGGCAATCCTGGGACGAGGCAATCAAAGGGTTTAATGAGTCAATGGAAATCCATTGCAAAGACGGACCCTCGATTTTTTATCTGAAATTATGTGAGAAGTACAAAGAGAATCCGCCTGGGGAGACGTGGGATGGATTGGTCTCTCTTGATAGAAAATAGAAAAATTTTCGGCATCCTTCATATTATTCCAACAGTAGTTTACACTTTGTTGATCTTGTATTTTGGTAATGAAATTTGAAACTTGAAATTAGAAATTGGGGGAAATACAAGAATGTAGATGCGTTACCTAATTTCTAATTTCTAATTTCCAGTTTC
>QNAY01000242.1 GCA_003645605.1 Thermodesulfobacteriota bacterium | reverse complement strand
CTGGTTTATTTTGAAGAAACGCAAGACGTAACTGCTGCTATTGCCAGAGAAAAAGAAATAAAGAAATGGCGAAGAGAGAAGAAGAATCAATTAGTGAACCGGATGAACCCAAACTGGAAAAATATGAGTTCTGGATGGTAAAGATTTCTCCCTTTGGTCGAAATGACATGGCAGCGCGAATCATGACACATTAGCGTGAACGGTTACTCAAAAACTTGCATCTTCGTGATTCAGGACCTGCCGCACTTTCCTGACTAACTCGTCTACTTTAAAAGGTTTGCTGGAATAAGGCAGACCGCTCTCTCTCAGTTCTTCACATACCTGATGATCTGAGCCATGGCCGCTGCAGAACAACACCTTAATATCAGGATTGATTTCTTTGAGCTTCTCATAGGCCTCTTTACCACACATCCGGGGCATAATCACGTCCATGAGTACAAGGTCAACAGTGTGTTCAAATGCCTTATAGACATGTATGGCATCCAGCCCATCCTGTGCCAGCAACACATTATAACCATAAGCGGAAAGGATCTCCAGTGTCAGATCCCTGACAATTTCTTCATCGTCAACTACTAAGATAGTCTCTGATCCGACCAATGCCTGGTTTTTTTGAGATTTTTCTGCAAACTCTGGAATAAACCCTGTTACAGGAAAAAAGAGTTCAAAGGTGGTTCCCTGCCTATCCATACTTTCAACATGGATATATCCTTCACTGCTTTTTACAATCCCGTATGCCATGGCAAGCCCAAGTCCGGACCCTTTGCCTATTTCTTTGGTTGTAAAAAAAGGATCGAATATCCGGCCCCTTACTTCCGGATCAATGCCAATCCCTGTATCACTGATGCTTATACAAACATAACGACCGGGATATGCTATGAAATCCGGGCAACGGGCACGAACTTTTTTGTATCCGACTTCACTCGTGGCGACCAAAAGGCGCCCTCCATCAGGCATGGCGTCCAGAGCATTGAGGCATATATTTAAAATGGCCTGCTGGACCTGGGTGGGGTCACACTTAATCAAAGGGAGATCTTCCTGAAGAGAAAATTCCGTCTCTATATTCTCGGGCAAAGAGCTTTTCATGAATTCCAGTGTTTCCTGCACAATCTCATTGACCGCAGACGCAAGGGATGGTCCGGGCCGGCTGTCACGACTGAAAGCCAGAAGCTTTGTCACCAGGTCGGCAGCCCTCAGGCTGGACCGCTCGATAATATCTGCATAGCGTTTTATGTCAGACTCTTCCCCTATTTTCAGCTTTAGAAGATTTATGTAGCCCACGATACCAGTAAGTATGTTATTGAAGTCATGTGCTATGCCGCCGGCCATAGTCCCGATGGATTCAAGCTTTTGGGCCTGCAACAATCTGTTTTCAATGCGTTTTTTATCCGTCAGGTCAGTTAACATAGCCAGACAGCCACCATACTGATCGTCTGCCATGATGGGAACACTGCTGATCAGAACACTCACAGGGTCACCTGACTTCCGCTGCAATACAATCTCCTCCTTGGCTGTTCTGCCCTTCATGTTCTCCATAAGTACTAGAAGGAGGACCTTTTTCCCTTCTTCGTTTACAAGACTGTATACGCTGTGGTCCACCAGATTCTCATAACCCAGCATTTCTCCCAGGTGGCAGTTTGAAAACTTGATTGTCCCGTTCCCATCCAGAATCCAGATGCCCTCGTTAACATTCTCTACGATCTCCCGATACTTGCGCTCCGAGTCTTCGAGCTTTCTGTAGAGGTTTGCATTCTCAAGGGCCATGGCAATTTGGTTGGCAAAACTGGTAAGAAAGTTCTTGTCAATTTCCGTGACAAAATCCCGATCATTTTGATTATCCCCCAGCATGATACCGATTAACCGGCCCCGCACAGTCATGGGCACCAAAACAAAGGCCTTTGGCTTTAACCTCAGTAAAAGAGGATTTTGAGGGTTAAGGAATATCTTGTCTACGTCTTTTACCAGGACAGATCTTTTTTCTCTGGCAGTACGGGCAATAATATTGTCCTTCTTGTCCAGGGGTATTTGATAATCCTGAAGATCTGAAAGGGTGTCGGGTTCCACCCCCACTGCGTGAATCAGAACCAGGCTGTTTTTGTCTTCATCAAACAGGAATATCCCTGCCCTGTCGAGGCGGGCCACCTTCAGAAGCCGTTTGAGTATCATATCCAGGAGTTTTTCCAGCTTGAGTGTGGAAAGGATGGCAGTGCCGGACTCCTGAAGGATGGTGAGCTGATCCACCTTTCGCTGTAAGTCCTGGTTGAGTTGATAGACCTGATTATACTTTTCCCTGAGGATTTCCTTATCCCTCTCAATCTCCTTTCTGCTGTCCTGAAGTATCTTCCATGGCGTGAATATCCTGTGATATATGTCTCTTACCCTGTTCGGAGTCTCCCACTGGAGGTGGTATTCGCAGTACTCATCTCCGCTGAAGAAACACTTGATTTCTTCCAGGCGGGCAGGAGGGAGGCCCCATATGGTGGGAATCGCCTCATAAACGCCTTTGTTGAAAGAACACAAATCACGGCTTAGAGGGATATCTTTTGCCCATATGAGGCGCACTACGGAGCCGTTACTGGAGGAATTGAGCAACTGCACTTTTTTTGTCTTATTGAAATGGTCATTTACCCTCTGGAGCTGCTTCATTACTCTGGCAGGATTCCCAAAGGCATAGAGTATAATCCTCTGGATGTAGCCTAGATGCTGCTTCAAGACTGAGTTAACCCCGATCTTATAGGCGGCCTCGTCATCTCCCAAAATTTTCTTGGCCTTCTCACAAATCAGTATCATTAGACTGGATGAAATCCAGTTGTTTGGATCAGAAAGGAATGCCTTTGGGTCGGATATCCCTGCCATTTCCGGCCCGAGATCCTCAAAAAGCTTAGCCAAATTCCCAGGTTCCTTTTCCTTGACATATTCAATAACGGCAAGGGAATTAATACAACTGGTGTGTTTATCCATATGGAATTATTTCATTGTCAATTTTCTGACGCACTTAAGTCAAAAATGAGAACCAAAAGAAGAGAATAATTATATTTCAGGCATGATCACGCTCTTTCAAAAGTTGCAATCAAAAATCCATTAACAGCAAAGATTAATAAATAAAGCTAATTAGTGTCTGAACGAAAAGGCTGTTCAGACACAATGTTGAATGCTAAATGTTGAATTTTGAATTAAAAAAAAGAAGTAACATTAATATGTTAATTGTCCATAGCCTAAACTTAGAAAACAAATTTTGGGGTTTCCGTTCAGGCACTAATTATAGCTTTCTCATGGCTTTCGGGCAAGCGTCTGCACATTACCAGAACCGGCATAAATGGGTGGTACTAATTCTGCATAAATTAGTAACACCAATAGGCCAACCTGTTATTTCATTTCCGCACTTCTTTTTCAACTAATAGAAAAATCCTGTTTTCCCGAAATTTTAGAAGAAAAACGAAATTCCATTGAGGAACCTGATCAACTTAGCACAGGTTTCGTAAAATTCGTAATACATTTTTATAAAATGTATTACACCCTTACAATTCACAACTATACTTCTTTGCCGGTAGTGCTGAAAGGGGAAATATAGAAATAATTACAAGTAATTAGTG
>QNAY01000241.1 GCA_003645605.1 Thermodesulfobacteriota bacterium | reverse complement strand
TCCCAAGGGGAATCGAACCCCTGTTTCCGGCGTGAGAGGCCAGCGTCCTAGACCCCTAGACGATGGGACCGTTATGTAATGACGGAAAGCAAAATAAATGCCCCCGGTCATTATGTCAACCCTGTTTTAAAAGATGAACGTCGAACATCGAACATCGAACGTCCAACATCGAATGAAAAACGAATATCCAATACCGAATATTCAACGGCTATTTCTGTTTCTTTTCAGCCGTTTGGATGCATAGGGAATCAATCTTTCTTCCAGGCCATAGGTCTGTTTCTTCAATCAACAATCAATCCTTCCACTTGCTGCTTCATCCACCACAGAAGTATCAGTCCGGGAAGGGCCACCAAGGTTGTGATGAAAAAGAACTGTGGCCATCCCACCCAGTTGACCAAAAATCCTGATGGTGGCCCGACAAAGACCCTCCCCAAAGAGGCAAGGGCTGATAACAGGGCATACTGGGTTGCTGTAAAACGATGGTTACAGAGTGCCATAAGAAAGGCCACAAAGGCAGCTGTACCCATGCCCCCGGATAGATTTTCAAAACCAACAGCGGCAATCATTGCAATGTAGCTCTTGCCGATCCAGGCAAGTACCATGAAGGAAAGATTGGATACTGCCTGCAATATCCCGAAAAACATGAGCGAGCCAAAAAGTCCGATCTTTGCCATGAGCCCTCCCCCTAACAGGGCACCCCCAATAGTGGCCACAAGACCAAACCCCTTGTTTATTGTCCCTACGTCAGTAGGGCTAAAACCAACTCCGCAGATAAGAAAAGCAGTAGTCAAGGTACCGGCAAAGGCATCTCCAAGCTTGTAAAGTACAATAAGTGCTAAAATGGAAATGGCCGCCGGCCTTGAAAAAAATTCCTTTAAAGGGCCGGAAATAGCTTCAGCCATGCTCCCAGGCGGCGAAAGCGAAAGCCTTGGCTCCGGGCCCGCAACAGTTCCAATAATTCCCAATGACATGATACCTGCCATTAGAATATACGTATTTTGCCAGCCTATGCGATCTGACAGTATGAGGGCCAAGGCCCCGGATACAAGCATGGCAGTTCTGTAACCGGTAACTGAGAGCCCAACACCAAAACCCCGCTCCTTCTCCTCCAGTAAATCCGTCCGATAGGCGTCAATTACAATATCTTGAGATGCAGAACTAAAGGCCACCATGAGAGCAAGGCAGGCCATGAGGAAAGGAGCGCCCGCTGGAGCAGTGAAGGCCATGGTGAATATCCCTAAAACCAGGATTCCCTGAGTGAGTAGTATCCAGCCCCTGCGTCTTCCCAGCCACGGGAGGCAAAAGCGATCCATGACAGGTGACCAGAAAAATTTCAATGTGTACGGAATACCGACAAGGGAAAAAAGACCGATAGTACGGATGTCCACACCATCCACTGCAAGCCATGCCTGTAATGTCCCGCTGGTCAGGGCCAGGGGAAGCCCTGAAGCAAACCCCAAGGGCAACATGACTGCCAGCCGTTTGGAGGCAAGGAACGGGATTAAAGATCTGAGGCGTGAGATACTCATATTTGAACTTAGGAGTTTCACCCCAATTATATTACTCATCCATTTCTTAAAGTCTATCTTGTTGTGGATGAAAGTGTTTTAATAACAATTCAACATGAAATCCTTCAACACAAATTCCCCTTCAAAAAATCCCGAAAAGGTATTTTCCCATCAAGGCCAAAGCCAGGGGTGGATATGGCTGGGGCTTATCGCAGTCTATGCGCTCATTATGATGTTCGGCCTGTGGTATGGACGATATCCAATCTCCTGGCAGGATATCATGCAGACTCTTTTCACAAGTTCGCTTCAAGATGAGACCGCGCAAATGATAAACACAATTGTGCTGGATGTAAGGCTTTCCCGCCTGTTTCTTGCCTCACTTGTGGGCGTGGCCCTTGCGACTTCCGGCGCAGTATTTCAAGGTCTTTTAAGAAATCCACTGGCAGATCCATTCACCCTTGGGGTCTCTACCGGAGCGGCCTTCGGAGCGACAGTTGCGCTGATCCTTGGCCTGGGATCGCATGCAGGATACTTCGGCCTGGGATTACTGCCCTTTGTCGCCATGCTGGGCGCATTCGCAGCACTGGTAATAGTCTTAAATCTTGCCCGGGTGGAAGGCGCACTGCGTCCGGCTACCATGATCCTTGCGGGCATAGTAGTCAGCACTTTTCTTTCCGCCCTTATAAGTCTCCTCAAGAGTCTGGATGAAGAAAGCCTCTCTGCAATTGTTTTCTGGATGCTGGGAAGCTTCGCCGGTCGGGGCTGGCCGCATGTACTGTTTGCCCTTCCATATGTAGCCATCGGGCTTACGATATTTTTATTTTATGCGCATGAGCTTGACATTCTGTCCATGGGTGAACTTGAGGCCAGGCACCTGGGAGTACCTGTTGATAAGGTTAGAATGATCCTGCTGGTTTCAGCCTGCCTCACCACAGCCGCCGCCGTCTCCATAAGCGGTGTAATAGGTTTTGTAGGACTTGTAATCCCCCACCTGATACGCATGTTACAGGGGCCGAACCATAGGCCGTTGCTTGTGAGTTCCGCCCTTCTTGGGGCGATCACCATGGTAATCTCTGACCTTTTAGCTAAAAACATCCTTTCAGGTGGTGAAGAACTGCCGGTGGGTGTACTGACTACCCTGATCGGAGGGCCGTTTTTCTGCTACATACTCAAGATCCGCAAGAGCCAAATCGCATGATAATGCAAGAGGTTCAAGATGCCGGCCATGCTGAGAAGACCGGAAGCCCTGTTGTTGATATCACCGGGTTGGATGTCTTTTATGGCCGCCTGCAGGCATTGAATGACATATCATTGAAAATATATCCCGGAGAGATGGTGGGAATTCTCGGCCCCAATGGCTCAGGAAAAACAACCCTGCTCCACTCCATCATGGGACTGACACCTTATGCCTCCGGGTCAATTCGACTGTGGGGAAGGGATCTTTCGTCATATTCATCCAAGGAAAAGGCAAGAGTTGCATCCCTGTTACCCCAGACCACGGAAACACCCTTCCCTTTTCCGGTTTCAGACGTAGTCTTGATGGGCCGTTATCCTTTTCTGAAACTCTGGCAAGGTTACTCAAACAAGGATATCGAAGCTGCTCAACAGGCCATGGAAAAAACAGGCGTAACGCATCTTTCCGGACGTCCCTTCAGACAACTCTCAGGGGGTGAACGTCAGAGTGTACTCCTGGCCAGGTCCTTTGCCCAAGGTTCACGTCTGCTGCTCCTTGACGAAGCCACCTCTTCCCTGGACATCAGGCGCAAGATCGAGGTATTTGACCTGCTTTTGCAAGAAAATAACCAAAATAATCGAACCGTTCTTTCCGTACTCCACGACATAAACCTTGCTTCCATGTATCTAAACAGGCTAATCTTTCTAAAAGAAGGAAGGTTAGTGGCAGAGGGAAAAACAGAAGAAGTCCTGACTCCGGAAATACTCGGCGATGTTTATGAAACCAGGGTCCTTGTTGAAAATCACCCTGTAACAGGCAGACCGTTCATACTTTTCTTGACCGGCAACTCCTGAGGGACCTGACATCTGAAATTTTAATCCCTTTCTCGTTGAGGATGAATCAGAATTATTTTTATCATTTAG
>QNAY01000240.1 GCA_003645605.1 Thermodesulfobacteriota bacterium | reverse complement strand
GGCCGGTCCCACCGCCCCCCCACACGGCCTGTATTTGAAACAGGTCTATTATGACAAATCTGAAATTCCGTTCACTATTAATGATAATTGAAAGGAGTAAATCAAATGTCCTGGACATTCCCGCTTTCGGAACGTGTTAGAAACCTCAAGCCGTCGCCCACTCTCGCGATAGACACAAAGGCCAAGACTCTCAAGGCACAAGGCGTCGACATAATAAATCTTTCAGCAGGAGAACCTGATTTCGACACCCCTGATCATATAAAAGAAGCGGCCGTAAAGGCCATTAGGGATGGATTCACAAAATATACGCCGGTAGGAGGTATTCCGGAACTGAAGGAGGCTATAGCGGCTAAGTTTGAACATGACTATAAGCTGATATACCGGCCTGAACAGATCATGGTCTCAACAGGGGGAAAACAGGTCCTGTACAATGTCGCCCAGGCCGTTTTGGACCCGGGAGATGAGGTCATAATTCCAGTGCCTTACTGGGTTTCTTATCCCGCAATAGTCGAACTTGCAGGAGGCAAGGTCAGGTTCCTTCCAAGCGATCCGGACAAGGACTTTGCCCTGGACCTGCCGGCACTGGGCTCCATGCGGACATCCAAAACCAGGGCCATAATACTTAACAGCCCGTCAAATCCCACCGGTGCGGTCTACAGCAGAGAAGACCTTGTCAGGGTAGCTGAGCTGGCGGTTGAAAATAATCTTGTAGTAATCACCGACGATATCTATGCTCAAATCCGCTTTGACAATAAAGGACCTGAGAATATTGCCTCTCTAGCCCCTGAGGCACAGGATCACATAGTAGTGGTAAATGGTGTATCAAAGACATATGCCATGACCGGCTGGCGCATAGGCTATCTCGCGGGTCCGGAGGCCGTAGTGAAGGCGGCGACCAAGATACAGAGCCAGAGCACTTCAAATCCCAACTCAATAGCCCAAAAGGCGGTCTTGGCCGCACTGACCGGCCCTCAAGACGGGGTATTGAAAATGAAAAAGGCCTTTTTAGAGAGAAAAGATTACATTATGGAAAGACTTGGAGCCATCCCTGGAATATCGTGCGTAAAACCCAAAGGGGCCTTTTATGTATTCCCGGATCTTTCATCTTATTACGGCAAAAAGGCATCAGGCAAAGAAATCAATAATTCGCTGGAAATGGCTGACTACCTGCTGGAAGACTCCCGAATCGCAGGGGTACCGGGCATAGCCTTTGGAGGCGACCGCTTTATGCGATTCTCTTATGCTACAGACCTTGGCATAATCCGGGAGGGAATGGACAGACTAAGTGTTGCTCTTAGTAACCTCAATAGCTGAAGATAAAAGGCAGAAATGCGGGGCTTGGTTCTTTAGCCAAGACCACTGATATAAGAAAGCAGTTCATTCACTACTCAGAATTTAACCGCTTAAATTTTGAGTAGACCATGACCTTCTTGACCTCGAATTTCTCGGTGGCTGAACAAACTTGACTTTAACGCTTTTTTGAAGCCCGCTTTGCCGCCTTGAGAGGATTGACCTTTCTGCCGGCTTCGTCTTTCAGGGCTTCCTTCGTCAAATGAGTGGCGAAATTGCATATGCCATTTCGCCACTTCATTGCCGGATGGGGATAAACTGAACAAAAATTACCCGTCTCATATCTTGTAACTCTTGCGCAACCCTCACACTGCTCAACTATTTCAAAGCAGGTCCCGCCCAAATATTTGCAACCATTTTTACTCATAAATTTGCACTGGACCCCTGGTTTATTTGTAGTACATTCCATAATTAATTCCCTCTAATACTAAATAAAGGCTCCATCCCTTGAACCGGTTTTGGCTGATTTGCCAAACAGGATAGTGCCTTTTACTTATCTGATATATATTTATCCATTCAGGTCGAACTTTTTACTCCAAATTTAGTAAATTGGCAAGATAACAAACACACATTATAGGCCGATTTCCGCACGATGCCAAAATTTTGCCGATGATTATTTAGATTGCCTGATTTCCGTATAGAGCTGCCCGCAGGCGGCGGATATATCCCGCCCCTTGCTCTTTCTTATGAAGGCAGTGTAGTTAGCCCCTCTGAGTACCTGCTGAAATAACAAAACCCGTTCATAAACAGGACGCTTGAAAGGGATATCAGTGCTTTCATTATAAGCTATCAAATTGATTTTAGAAGGGATGCCCTTGATAAGTTTCGCAAGCGAAACCGCCTGTTCGACGCGGTCATTTATACCGGCAAGGAGGAGATATTCAAAGGTAATGCGCCTCCTGCGGGAAAGTCGATAATTTCGGCAGGCATCAATAAGCTGTGAAAGGGGATAACGAGCGTTAATCGGCATTATCATATCCCGGATCTTATCATTGGGTGCATTCAAGGAGACGGCAAGGCCTACATCAGTATCCTGCCCGAGACGCAATATCTCGGGAATCAGACCGCAGGTGGATAAGGTTATCCTACGCAACGAGAAGTTAAGTCCAAGGTCATCACCCAGTATATAGATGGACTTTAAGACATTCCCGTAGTTTGCAAGGGGCTCTCCCATGCCCATAAATACTATGTTTCTGAGCTGTTCCCTTTCTCCAGCATGTTCCAGGGCGGCGAACACCTGTCCCACGATCTCAGAGGGGACAAGGTGACGGCGAAAGCCCATCATGGCAGTATGACAAAATCTGCAACCCATGGCGCATCCGACCTGGCTGGATATGCAAAGGGTCTTGTAGCCCCGGTCAGGAATAACGACGCTCTCCACCACCAAACCATCCGGCAGTCTCCATGCCAGTTTGCAGGTGCCGTCAACAGAACGTTGCTTTGCGGCAAGCCTCAGGCTGGTCAGTACGCCCTCTTGGGAGATCTTTTCCCTCAGGGCCTTGGGGAAATCGGTCATCTGGGAGAAATCGCAAAATCCCGGCTTCCAAAGCCAGCTAAAGAGCTGACGGCCCCTGAAATCGGGCAGGCCCGTATCTCTTGCCCATATTTCGAGATCGCTTCGGCAAAGACTGCGAAAGTCAATCACGACAGCTCTTCCAAAAGCCTCCTGGCATCTTCAATCTCCGGGAATTCTTCTTTTGTGTTGATTGCCTTTCGGAGTTCCTCTTTTGCGGCATCGAACCTTTTCATCCCCTTTAAGGCTACAGCCAGGTGATAACGAATGGTAGGCTGATTCGGCCATCTCAGAATCGCCTCTTCAAGGTTAGACAAGGCGAGTTCGTAACTCCCCCTCTTTGTAAGTATCCAACCAACGGTATCCAGTATGGCCGGTTGCTCGGGGGTTGCGGCCTTGGCCTTCTGTGCATAAATAAAGGCCTTGTCCAGATCGCACTTTTTCTCCGTCAACAGCCATGCCAGATTATTTGCAGCCGGCGCGAAATCCAGTTTTATTTCCAAGGCCTGCATATAGGCCTTCTCTGCCTCATCATAATGGCCCAACTGTTCTTCTATGGTACCTATAGCCATATATGCACTCGCAAGATCAGGTTTCTTTTCCAGCAAAATCCTGTACTGGGAAATCGCTTTCTCTGCCCTGCCGGTTGATATATAGATCTTTGCCAGAGAGACATAAGGGCCTATAAGATCAGGATTCAATTCCATGGCATCCTTAAAAGCGATCTCCGCCTGATCTACACG
>QNAY01000239.1 GCA_003645605.1 Thermodesulfobacteriota bacterium | reverse complement strand
GGCCTGATACTGGTCATCAGTGTATCTGACACCGGTATGGTGCAAAATCGACTTGTGCAGATCGATTATGACATCCAGGAGGAAAAACTGGAGCAAATTTCCCAGTATCTCAGCAACAAGCTTGACCACATGTGCCTGGAAGAACTCAGGTCTGTGATTATAGAGGAACTACAAGAAGAAAAGAGAATCTTTGACGTCCTTTTAGAGGATTTCCTTGAACAGATGGAGGAATCAACTGAGCAGGGAGAGGTCTTTATCGAAGGCAGACTCAATCTCCTTGATAAACCGGAATTTTCGAATGTCTCCCGTATCAGGGCGATTCTTCAGACATTTGAAGAGAAGAAAGCCCTTTTGACCCTTTTGGACAGGTGCCTGGACTTAAGAGGAGTACAAATATATATCGGATCTGAAGGGCTTGGAAATGAGGTGCCGGGCTGCGGCATGGTACTGGCTCCTTATGCTGGAAGTGGCAGTCCCCTAGGGAGCCTGGGTATTGTTGGCCCGATTCGCATGAACTATGCTCGTGCAGTGTCCCTGGTTGAATATACCGCCCTGGTTTTAGGCGAAAAGATTAAGGAATCGTGAACATGGACAACAAAGATATGGAAGAAAAGCAGACAACTGTAGAGGAAGATATCGAGGGCGCAGGCGGTGATGAGATTGATCCGGCCCTGAAGCTGGCAGACAGAGAGGCGGAACTCGAGCAATGTCAGGAAAAGGTGCTGCGACTGGCTGCGGATCTGGAAAATTTTAAGAAGAGGATCGAGCGAGAAAAATCGGAATATATGAAATATGCCTTAGAATCCTTTGCCAAAGAACTATTGCTTTTTCTTGACAACTTAGAACGGGCCGTGACTTCAGCCAAGGATTCAAAGGACCTTGATAAGTTGATAGAAGGGCTTGAGTTGACCATGTCCGGGTATTTAAAGACCATGGAACGTTTCGGTCTCAAGGTCTTTACTGCAGAAGGGCAAAAATTTGATCCAAATCTGCATGAGGCCCTTACTGTGCAAGAACATGAGGGAGTGGAAGAAAATACAGTAATAAAAGAGCTCTTAAAAGGTTATTTGCTTCATGAAAGGACCTTGAGACCTGCTCTTGTAGTAGTATCAAAAAATGCAACAGAGGGGAGTGGACAAGAAGAAACTAGTGCTTAGTTTTAGGAGCAGTAAAATTACAACTTGATCTCATTTTTTATATTGACCTAAGTTGAGCGTTTAGCTTTAAAAAATCAGGGCATTACGTTAATTAGAAATAACACCCAAGGGGTTCACCCTGTTGAATTCCCAAAGAAGGCAGCGAAGCTGTCTTCAACAAGGTGAAAGTTTGTAATATTAAAACATCCTGTAATCATTAAACTAATAGCTAATAGCTAAAGGCTAATTGCTCAATTTTAGGATTGAAGCTTTTTTACAAGGAGGATTTTTAACATGAGTAAAGTGATAGGCATAGACCTGGGGACTACCAATTCCTGTGTGGCCATAATGGAGGCAGGTGATCCCAAGGTTCTAAATAATGCCGAGGGCGGGCGCACCACACCTTCGGTAGTAGCCTTTACAGATAAAGGTGAACGATTGGTGGGAATGCTAGCCAAAAGGCAGGCAGTTACCAATGCAGAAAACACGGTTTTTGCGGTCAAGAGGCTTATTGGCAGAAAATTTAGTGATGCAGAAGTCCAAAAGTCCAAGGATATAGCCCCCTTTAAGATTGTCCAGGGTCCAAGTGGAGATGCGTGCGTAGAAATAGTAGGTAAGCAGCACAGCTCCGCTGAGATCTCAGCCATGGTACTCAGCAAAATGAAACAGACTGCTGATGATTACCTCGGTGAGAAAGTAACAGATGCGGTGATTACCGTGCCGGCCTATTTCAACGACAGCCAGCGCCAGTCCACCAAAGATGCCGGCCGTATTGCAGGCTTAAACGTCCTGCGCATAATCAACGAGCCTACAGCAGCGGCTCTGGCCTATGGCCTGGATAAGAAGTCAGAAGAGAAGATTGCCGTATTTGATTTGGGCGGAGGCACTTTTGATGTCTCTATATTAGAGATTGGGGAGGGAGTTTTCGAGGTAAAGTCTACTAACGGAGACACGTTTCTTGGAGGCGAGGACTTTGACCTTCGGATAGTTGATTGGCTGGCGGATGAGTTCAAGAAGGAGCATGGCCTGGATCTCAGGCAGGACAGGATGGCCCTTCAGCGTCTCAAAGAGGCGGCTGAAAAGGCAAAGTGCGAGCTTTCGAGCACTCCGGAGACTGAGATTAACCTGCCATTCATTACAGCTGACGCCAGTGGTCCGAAACATATGGTCATTAAGCTCACCAGGGCCAAGCTTGAGTCTCTGGTGGGAGATCTGATCGACCGCGTTGAAGGTCCGTGTCAGGTAGCTCTCAAAGACGCCGGACTCACTCCTGCTGACATAAACGAAGTTATACTGGTTGGCGGCATGACCCGTATGCCAAAGGTCCAGGAGAAGGTCACAGAATTATTCGGCAAAGAGCCTCACAAAGGTGTTAATCCTGATGAAGTCGTGGCAATAGGAGCGGCTATACAGGGGGCGGTCCTGAAAGGCGAGGTCAAGGACGTACTGCTCCTGGATGTAACTCCCCTGTCCCTTGGTATTGAAACCCTTGGTCAGGTCATGACTAAACTGATTGAAAAAAATACCACTATCCCAACCCGGAAGAGTCAGATTTTCACAACTGCCGGTGATAACCAGAATGCCGTAACCATCCATGTGCTTCAGGGCGAGCGTGAGATGACATCAGGCAACAAGACTATCGGACGGTTTGAGTTGGTTGGAATCCCGCCAGCTCCCCGTGGAGTGCCTCAGATAGAGGTCACTTTTGATATAGATGCCAATGGCATCCTTAATGTGTCAGCAAAGGATATGGCAACCGGCAAGGAGCAATCCATCAGAATCCAGGCCTCCAGTGGTCTCAGTGAGGAGGAGATTCAGAAAATGACCAAGGATGCGGAACTCCACGCTGAGGAAGATAAAAAGCAAAAAGAGGCGGCGGAGACCCGGAATCAGGCCGATACCTTGATTTACAGCACTGAAAAAAGCATGCAGGAACTTGGAGACAAGGTAGATACTGCTACCAAAGACCAGATCAATGATAAAATCAAAGATCTCAGAAAAGCCATGAAAGGTACGGATCTGGAGGCTATTAAAAAGGCCCAGGATGAGCTTATGCAGGCTTCTCACAAGCTGGCTGAAATGATGTATCAGCAGGCTGCCGGCGCTCAGGCAGGCAGTGAAGGAGGTGCAGATGCTGCATCCGGCAAAGGTGAAAAGGGCGGCAAAGGTGGAGGAGATGACGACGTAGTGGATGCTGACTTTGAGGAAGTGAAGTAAGAAAATTAAGGAATTGTTTGGAAAAGTGCCTAAAGTTGTGGTGCGCGCTTTCAGTGCGGTTAATATAAATAGATGGAGCGAAGCGATACCTTAATTTTAGGCATTTTAGCTCACTTTAGGCACTTCAGACTCAATTAATTAGTGCCTGAACGAAAACCCCTCTTTTTGTCATTTCGACCGTAGGGAGAAATCTTTAATGCCTGTATTTTCAGTACGATAAGATTTCTCGCTTTGCTCGAAATGACAGTTTTGGT
>QNAY01000238.1 GCA_003645605.1 Thermodesulfobacteriota bacterium | reverse complement strand
ATTTAATTGACGTTGATTTGGTGAATTGCTATCATAGCGGCATGCCTCGACACAGACGACTCAATATCCCCGGTGCGATTCATCATGTCATCACAAGGGGTTTGAATCACCAGGCCATTTTTCTTGATGACTGCGACCGGAATGACTTTCTTAATCGACTTGAAAAGAATCTTTCTTTGACTGGCTGCAGATGTTATGCATGGGTACTGATGTCCAATCATCTCCATCTGCTTATCCGCACAAGTAATAGACCCCTTGGGGATCTGATGCGGAAAGTTCTCACCGGTTATGCCATCTATTTTAACCGTCGGCATGCACGGCACGGTTATCTCTACCAGAACCGATATAAATCAATACTGTGCCAGGAGGATGAATATCTCCTTGAGCTGGTGAGGTATATTCATCTGAACCCGGTCAGGGCCGTTGTGGTGAAAAGTATCAGCGAGCTTGACCGGTACCGGTGGTCCGGGCACAGTGTTCTGGTTGGTCGCAGGCGAAGGATCTGGCAGGACCGGGATGAAATACTCTCCCATTTTGGTTTAAGGAAGAGGGAATCTGTGAGGCAATACAGGGAGTTCATTGAAGATGGTTTCAATATGGGGAGACGTGAAGATTTGACTGGTGGTGGTCTGAGACGAAGCGCAGGTGGTTGGGAGGGTATTTTTGAGTTGAGGAGGGCAAAGGAATATTGGCGCGGGGATGAGCGAATATTAGGTGATGGTGATTTTGTCAATGAAGTTTTAAAATTATCAGAAGATGAGTTGACCCATAAGGAGGAATTGAAAAGGCAAGGCTGGGACCTGAATCGTTTAGTGAGTGAAGTTTGCCGCATGCTTTCGGTTGATCCTGATGATTTGCACAAGAAAGGCAGGGCCAACGATCTTTCATCTGCCAAGGGTTTGATTTGTTATTTGGGGTACTGCCGGATTGGTATTAACGGGAAGGAATTGGCCCGGTATTTCGGTATGTCCCGGCCTTCAGTCTCTCAGGCCGTCAAGAGAGGTGAAAAATTTGGGAAAGAGAATGATATTAAGCTACTAAACTAACTCGTCCCCTTCCCCCGTCCCCGTCCCCGCGGAAAAACCATAAACCGTTTTTGTGGATACTAACAAAGAAGGTACTCATGGATTCAACACGCAGCATCGAGAAAGTTTACCGCAAATTTGATATCGGTCGCCAACCCGCAAATTTTGCCTACTGGCAAACGCAGCCGCATGAAAGACGGCTGGCGGCACTGGAAGAGATACGAAGAGAATACCACGGGGATCAGATGATACTGAACAAGGACTTCAAAGAATTTATTGCATCATTAAACGATAACCGGGTCCGCTATCTGGTGGTGGGCGGATATGCGGTCGCTTTTCACGGCCATCCCCGTTATACCAAGGACATGGACATATGGCTCGAGTTGACGTTGAAAAACGCTGAACAGGTCGTAAAAGCGCTTCATCAATTCGGGTTCGGCGCTCTGGAACTGACGCCGGAAGATTTTCTGACGCCCTCCCAGGTGATTCAACTGGGATATCCGCCGAATCGGATAGACCTGCTCACATCTCTCAAAGGCGTTGATTTTGAATCATGTTACCAGACAAGGACCACAGTCTCAATTGATGGGGTGAGCGTGAATTTCATAGATCTTACCAACCTTAAAAAGAACAAGCATGCTACGAGCAGATATCAGGATCTGGCTGATCTGGAAAATCTGAAGGGAGGATTGAGGGTCTCGATAAAACAGACCACCAAATACACGAAAAACGCAAAAAACCATCAGTCCATTTTGTGTATTTCGGGAATTTGAAGGACAATCTGTGTTCATCCTGCCAAACTGAATAATTTCTTTTTAAAAAACAGAAAGTTGAATATTTCAGTGCCTATAAGTTGAGGGCTTCCTGCTGGGCATAGCAGCTCATGCCAAATGCCTTTCCACGGCCTTTGAGCTTCTCTTTAGAGAATTCGTTTGCGAGATCATTGTATTCAGGCATTTTGCTGATAGGATAGTTTTGGTTAATATACGGCGGGTATTCAATTCAGGGGGGATTAAATACCGTAAAATCAGATTAATTACTTGAGGGATTCAGGATATCCAAATGAAATCCGATTTGAATAACTTCTGCGTTGTCCTTCACGAACCCCGCTATCCGGAAAATATCGGGGCTGCCGCCAGGTGCTGTCGCAACATGGGTATCCCCCAGATGATCCTTGTCCGCCCATGCCGGCTTGATTCGGAGAAGATGCTTAAGATGGCCACACATGAGGCGGCGAACCTTATAGAAACAATGCTCGTTTTTGACGATCTGGAAGAGGCCCTGGGCCCTTTCCAGCATGTTGCCGGCACCACGGCCCGGACCGGGCGGCAACGCTTACCCACTCATACTCCACGTGATATGGCAAGAAAGCTGATTGAACTGGGCCCTGAAAACCGCATTGCCCTGCTGTTTGGCTCTGAAAATCGCGGCCTTACGAATTCCCAGTTACGACTGTGCCAGTCCCTTGTTAATATAGCCACGACAACTTTTTCATCCATCAATTTGGCCCAAAGTGTTATGATATTGTGTTATGAACTGTTCATGGCCAAAGGCCATGGGGAAAAGGTCTATCCACAGCTCGCCACTACAAGGGAGCTTGAGGGGATGTATAAACATTTGAAAAGGGCCTTCATAGCGGTTGAATTGACTAATCCTCAAAATCCGGAATACTGGGTAGATAATACGAGACGACTATTGGGAAGACAGGAACTCAGATCAAAGGAGGTGAAAATAATACGAAGTTTCTGCCAACAGATACTAAGGGCCATTGAGAACAAGAAATATTTCAGACAATGATTTTATTGAAAACATCCTATCTGCAGCGTTGTTTACATTTTGCAATTACTGATACGTATGATAAGTACGTTTCATCTTCGGAAAATTTTGCGCCTTTCATACATGTTTTTTTGAGCGGTATCACGTTCCATGCCTTTCGCAGTTTAATATGCGGTCAACGATGAGAAAAGACGCTGTAGTTCCTCCTAAAAAATTTAAGGGGACTATCCTGGTATTTTTCTTGTGGTCATTATTTTCGGCCTTGCTGCATGCTGAGGAACATAACACGGATGTAGCAGTAATAGTTTCTTCGCAGATCAGACCTTATGTAATGGCCCTTGAAGGACTGCGTTCCAGTCTCCAACAGCCGTTAAAGATATATTATCTGAATTTAAACCCGGAACTCATACGACATAATTTAAGTCAGGAACACCATGACCTGCTGATAGCTATAGGACCGGAGGCGTCTGTACTGGCCTGGTCAAATCTAAATCCGGGTGACAAAAAGATTGCCCTTATGGTACTCGACCAGCAGAAACTATTGGAGGATCCAGAACCATGCGGGGTCGATCTGAGGATACCCATTAAGGAACAGATAAAACTGATAAAAGAACGGCTCGGTGGCAGAAGAAAAATTGGAATCCTTTACAATCCAATGGAAAACAGGGGGTGGGTGGAGCAGGCGCGAAGACATGGCTCTGATCTTGGGGTCAGTGTCATACCTTTGCGGGTTCATAACAGGCATGAGATTACAAAGGTCCTTTCTTCAGCCTATCAAGATATTGACACGCTACTTTTTATTCCTGATTCT
>QNAY01000237.1 GCA_003645605.1 Thermodesulfobacteriota bacterium | reverse complement strand
CTGAACGAAAACTAACCAAAACTGTCATTTCGAGCAAAGCGAGAAATCTTATCGTACTGAAAATACAGGCATTAAAGATTTCTCCCTACGGTCGAAATGACAAAAAGAGGGGTTTTCGTTCAAACACTAAGTATACCTTCAAGGGTCTCTTTGTGAGAGACAATTTTTTTCAATTTGGTCTGGAACTTATTGACCTTGTCGCGTTCCTTTTGCACGATCTCTTGAGGTGCCTTGGAGAGGAAATTTTCATTCTTGAGCTTGGCCTCTGTCTTGGCAAGCTCCTTGCCAAGCTTTTTTTCCTCTTTGGTAAGCTTTCGAAGTTCTTCCTTAATGTCCACAAATCCTTCAAGAGGTATGAAAATCTCAAGGTCTTCAAGTATGACCGTAGCCGCACCCTCAGGACGTGGTTCTCCTTCTCTCAGGAGGTTCAGGGTTTCCACCCCGGCAAGAGTATTTATGGCCTTTTCCTGAGAATCCAGAAAATCGTAGGCCTTCTCAGAGTGTGGCAGGGCGATGATAATAATTTTGGCCCCAGGGTGTATTCCAAGCTCGGATCTTGCATTTCGGATAGAGCTTACCACCTCCATAACTTGTTTGATTATGTCTTCCGCCCGGACATCGTTCCATGCATCAACATGCTTGGGGAAGGGAGAGACCATAATGTGATCCCTTTGCCCCGGCAGATGGTGCCAGAGCTCCTCTGTCACAAAGGGCATAAAGGGATGAAAGAGCCTGAGGCTGTGGTCAAGCACAGTGAATGCTACCCATCTGGCTGCGTCCTGTCGATCAAGTTCAGCTCCGGTAAGCGCGGGCTTTGCAAGCTCAAGATACCAGTCACAGTACTCATGCCAGAAAAACTGATATAGTTCTTTTGCAGCAACATCAAAGTCAAATTCATTCAGGGCCTTCCGAACAGTGCCGGTCACCTGGTTGAGGCGTGAGAGTATCCACCTTTCTGATGGATCGGAAAAAGAATCAGGCTCAGGAGGCTCGGCCACGGCATTTTCACCGGTTTTCAGATTAAGAAGTACAAACCGGGCTGCGTTCCAGATTTTGTTGACAAAGTGGCGGTAACCCTCGATTCTCTCTTCTGCCAGCTTTATGTCCCTGCCCTGGGCTGCAAAAGCCGCCAGAGTGAAGCGTACAGCATCGGTTCCGTATTTCTCCATGATGGTCAAAGGATCAATTACATTCCCCTTTGACTTGCTCATCTTTTTTCCCTCAATGTCCCTGATAAGGGCATGTAGATATACATGCTTAAACGGGACATCCCCCATGAAGTGAAGGCCCATCATCATCATCCTGGCCACCCAGAAGAACAGGATGTCAAAGCTTGTTATAAGTACTGACGTGGGATAAAAGGTTTCAAGTTCAGGGGTCTTGTCAGGCCATCCGAGAGTAGAGAAGGGCCAGATGGCTGAGCTGAACCAGGTATCAAGTACATCGCTCTCCTGCTCAAGGTCGGTATTCCCGCATTTAGGGCATGCTTTAGGGTCCTCCCTTGCCACAATGACTTCGCCGCAGGCTGCGCATGTCCATGCAGGAATACGGTGCCCCCACCAAATCTGGCGGGATATGCACCAATCCCGGATATTGACCATCCACTCATCATATGTCCTTTCCCAGGAGGCCGGGACCAGGATGGTCTGCTTATCCTTCACTGCCTTAAGGGCAGGTTCCGCCAAGGGCGCGACCTTTACAAACCACTGTTTTGAAAGTCTAGGTTCCACTACTGTCTTGCAGCGATAACATATGCCCACTGCCAAATCGTAAGCCTCTTCCTTTTCCAGCAGGCCTTGTTTCTTCAGGTCAACAATGACCTGCTTTCTGACCTCATAGCGGTCAAGACCGGCATATCGGCCGGCAGCTTCAGTGAGTATTGCGTTTTCATCAAAGATATTGATGGATTGGAGCCCCTGTCTTTTTGCTATCTCAAAGTCGTTCAGGTCGTGGGCAGGGGTGACTTTTACTGCACCTGTGCCGAACTCAGGCTCTACCGCAGCATCTGCAACCACCGGTATGCGCCTGTTTAACAGCGGAAGCATAAGATCCTTGCCTACCAAATCTTTGTAACGCGGGTCGTCCGGATGGACGGCCACTGCCGTATCTCCAAGCATGGTCTCCGGTCTTGTAGTGGCAACGGTTATGAATTTGGTGATTTGGTGATTTGGTGATTTGGTGATTTCCGCTACTTTTTCAACAAGCGGATAGCGCATGTACCACAGGCGTCCTTCTGTCTCTTTATGCTCCACCTCAATGTCGGCAAGAGCAGTGTGACATCTCGGACACCAGTTTATTATATAATGCCCTCTGTATATAAGGCCCTCTTCATACAGGCGTACGAAAACCTCTCTTACTGCCCTTGAAAGGCCCTTGTCCATTGTAAATCTTTCCCTTGACCAGTCACAGGAACAGCCAAGGCCCTTCAGTTGCTCTATGATTCTGCCGCCGCTCGAGGCCTTCCATTCCCAGACCTTCTCTATAAACTTCTCGCGTCCAAAGTCATGGCGGGACTGACCTTCTGCATCCAGACGGCGCTCCACCACGATCTGTGTGGCAATACCGGCATGATCTGTTCCGGGGACCCAAAGGGTGTTATATCCATCCATCCTCTTATATCGAACAAGGATATCCTGAAGAGTATTGTTAAGGGCATGGCCGATATGCAGTACACCCGTGACATTGGGAGGCGGTATCACCATGGAGAAGCATGGACGCCCAGGGTCAAACGCGGCTGCGAAAAGACCTTTCTCCGTCCACTCTTTATACCAGTGCGGTTCTACGTCACGGAAATCATAGGCCTTGGGAAGAATTTTATTGGATGCCTCATCAGGCATTAGCATTGAACTCCTTTCTTAGAAATTACGGACCAGAATAGCCTTGGTCCGGAAAAAAGACAACAGTAAGGAATGGCTCGGTTGAATTTCCCTGGGTGAACCCTATTCAACCGGCTAAAGATGAATCCCTTCGGGACGGATGGCTGGATGACTCGCTTCGGGAAATTGCGGGGGCAATAGAGCGAGGAGCACGAACTTCCAACTCCGAACTTCGAACCACGAACTGTATTGTTAACGCTTTAACGCATGATGCTGATTAGAACCAGAGCCGGACAGAACGGGCAAATTCCTTCAATCCCGGGAGGCATTGCGGAGCTTTGAAATTCGAAAAAGTCTGCCGATGCCGGGTGGGGGTAAACAATTACGGCCGCAGACAGGGTTTTTTTAGCATAATCAGCTATCGATTCCACCCTTGATCTTGACATAACGATCAATTAGCGGATAGGTTTGATGATCATTAAGAATGTTAGCATCCTTCATGACAAGTCAAAAGTAGTTTACACTTTATAGATTTTGTGTTTTGGCAGTGAAATTGGAAAAATGTAGATGGGTTACCTAATTTCAAATTTCCAGTTTCAACGTCGGCATTCAATTCGATAATACACGCTTTTTCGAAAAAAGTGTAGATTGGTGAATGAAGGATGCCGGAATGTCTATGGTTTTAGTTAGTGTCTGAACGAAAACTAACCAAAACTGTCATTTCGAGCAAAGCGAGAAATCTTATCGTACTGAAAATACAGGCATTAAAGATTTCTCCCTACGGTCGAAATGACAAAAAGAGGGG
>QNAY01000236.1 GCA_003645605.1 Thermodesulfobacteriota bacterium | reverse complement strand
GATTGAAAAGAAACCCCTCTTTCACTTTTTGCCGGGCTCAATCTCATATTCAATTGCTACGGTGGGGTGCAACTTCAGGTGCCTACACTGTCAGAACTGGCAAATTTCTCAGTATCCACGCATCTATGAAGGAGAGATACCCGGAGAAGACAGGGACCCGGAGGATATTGTAAATGCCGCGGTTCTGCATGGAGCAAAAAGTATCAGCTATACCTATGTTGAGCCCACAATCTTTTATGAGTTGGCTTATGACTGCGCGCTTTCGGCGAAAAAGAGGGGGCTTAGGAACGTCTTTGTCAGCAATGGCTATATGACCCCGGAGGTGACACGGCATCTGGCTCCTGTGCTGGACGGAATAAACATTGATATAAAGGCCTTTACGGATAAATTTTACCACGATGTCTGCAAGGCAAGGCTTCAGCCTGTGCTTGATAATGTTCGCCTGATGCACGAATTGGGAGTATGGGTGGAGGTTACAACCCTGGTTATTCCCGGATGGAATGATTCCCCAAAGGAGTTGAGGGACATAGCCAGGTTTGTTAAAGGGGTCGATCCCTCAATACCGTGGCATGTCACTGCGTTTTATCCTACTCACAAAATGTTGGACAGGCCGCCTACTCCGCTTGCCACCCTGCGTCTTGCCAGGGATATAGGTCTTGAAGAAGGCCTGCGATTTGTTTATGAAGGCAATGTGCCTGGTGAGGGTGGAGAAAATACCTATTGCCCGGCCTGCGGCGCAGAGCTCATCAAGAGGATCGGCTTTAGAATAGTGGAAAATCTGCTGTCTGATGGAAAATGCGGCAAGTGCGGGGAGATTATTGAGGGCATATGGGTCTGATCATTTGACATACCTGTAGGGGCAGAGACCTGCGTGCCTGCCCAAACAACGGGCGAACACACAGGTTCGCCCCTACAACGGCATTGACAGGGTAATGGCAAGCTCTCGATTTCCGGTTCAGACGTGGATTCAAAGACCAAGGAAGCTATTAAAGATTAAAATAGCGTTTGATTATTTCAAGGCGAACATCTCCAGAGTCAGTTCATTAAGCAAAATTGGTGACTGTGACTGTCATCTACACATTGTAGAAATGCACAACACCGGCCCGGCACATGGCTTGATGCTATGTAGTTTCAGGCCGGCCGGAAAGGGCTGCTGACAATGCCACACCCATTTCCGGAGCCGAAGTGCCGAAGGCTACAATGGTGAGGCCGATTACAATGGGACTGATTTTCGGTTCATTCCCACGCATGTGGGGAACACTCTTCTTGTAATTACACGAAATCATAGGCTTCTTTGGGCAGTTAGAATTCCACCAACAAATAGCTTGCTACAGGGCTTCAAGAGCATCATCATTTTCAGGCAAAAACGATACGAGTTTTACACCATCCATCTCTTTTGGCATCCGCCGGTTTTTCCCCAGTGTCATAAAGTCAAAACCTGACTCAGTATTCGTGCTCCAGGCCATGACCGCATTGCCGTCCTCAAGCCCGCTCTCAATCTGATCCCAAATCATCTCCCGCACCCGCGCACCTTCTATGCCCCTTAACTGCTCCACACTGCGACGAGTCGGGGGTTCTTCTTTAAAACGAAGGGCGTACATCTTGCGGACTACGTTCAATCGTGCCGTATCATCGAGAGCCAGTTTTGCCTGGTACAGAAGGCGGTCAGCCCGAGCACCGCCTGGCTATCCTGACGCATACAGACGGACCTCTGCCTCACCAATCCAAGAAGACAGCCTACGCGCGAAGCAAGTGTCACTGCCGCGTGGGAGACCCTTGTGCCCGGCTCCAGCATAAGGCAGACTATACCCCCCACGGGAATATGCGTGCGGATCCTTTTCTTATCTACAACAACAAAAGCGTCGTCCAAGACGTCAAGGTTTCCTTTTTGCAAAAAAAGAACGGAGAGACGGTCTTTTATCGGTATGGGTTTGAGTGGGGGAAGCATCGCTGATGTCCCTTATTGTGTTAAGTATTCTTGTTTTTCTGTTTGTTTCTCTTCTTCTGCTTCCCGTGGGCATCATCCACCAACTTAATCGACTCTGACCAGGATTCAGCGCAGAAACGTTTAAACCTATCCACCTTATCGACCTTGGGCAACAATTCACTCCGGGCGGTGACAGTGCCCGCCGCGAGGTGATATTCTGACAGGGCCTCTATGTATTCCTGACGACGCTCTTTCGGAATAATGATAGGGGGATAACCGGCCCTGATTACAGGAACATTAGAAATGAGACGGGCCATCCGGCCATTGCCGTCCCAAAAGGGATGAATTCTGACAAAGGAAACATGACAACAGACATAGGCCGCAAGTGCATCTTTCTTGCTTGCCGTATTTTTTTTATAGGTCTTTTGAAACAATGAGAGCCAGTTTTGCATGAGGTCGGGGACATCCTTGGGGGAAGCATATTCAAAAATGATCTGACGGTCGCCGGAAACAATAACCGTAGAATTCGGTTCAACCTTCCATCCGCCAACTGGCTTATAGATATCGAAGCCCCGTTCTGTCTGCACGGCCTTGTGCAGATCAAACAGGTCCTGTTCAGTTAAATCGGATCCTGTTCTAACAAGATCATAAATGAGATCAATCGCCCTGGCGTGGCCAACAACCTCCTCGTGATCCTTCAGTGGCTTGCCTGAAATCGTGAGCCCTTCCTCAAGGACAAATGCTGTTTCCCCAAGAGTCAGGGTATTGCCTTCAATCGCCGTAGACGTGTGTGTCCAGAGGTTTCGCAGTTGGATCAACAGGGCATCACGGATATCATTATCCAGGTCTTGCAAAAAAGCGAACATTGTCAAAGCTCCATTTACATAATCAGATCCTCTTTATAATCATGCCGCAGCCGAATGATTTGACAGAGCCTATACCTTTGACAAATTTTCACAATCTTTTTACCGGGTTTGCTCCCATGGCAATAAGGTGTTCGTTGGCCTCATTAGGAAGTGTAAAGACCGGCTTTTTCCATTTCAGAATATCGTGGCAGAATTGCTCTGTTTTCCCCTCAGGTTCTGCATGAGCGACAAAGATTTGATTGGCCAAAGCGGCTACAAAATAATTGCGGCGCAGTGCGCTTTGAGCCGTGGTGCGGTAAGGTCTGTCCAAAAAAGGCGACAGAAGCAACAATCGCCCTTGCTCAAGTGGCTGCCTATATTCTGCACGAATTTGCATTTTCTCCATACTGCGAGCAGGGCAAATAATGACCGGCTGGGTACCGCGAAGGAGGATCCTTAAACACTCCTGTTCCACAGGGGAATGAAACCCGCTGATCACCGTAGTCCCGGCCTGTCTCAGTTCATGGGCCAAGTCATGGACCTGTATGATGAGCTTCCCTGGGCACTTGACCGAGCAAAAGAAGCCAATCGCCTTGGTGTTTAATAGGCCCATATCCCCGATAGCCGTGACTACACTGGGAACATCTTCACCCAGATATTCATGCAAGACAGGTGGATACACAGAGTCATTGGACGGTATTTTTCGGATTTCTCTGCCGGACTTTTTGCGTATAATCACGTTCTTTTAGGCTGTTGAAGAGCTTAGATTCAGTTTTTCCAAATTTGTCGGCCAAATTTTCCGTGATTCAATACGATAAAATCAAGAATTCCAGTTCCGGTCGGCAATAATTCCCAAAAGTTCCTCTTC
>QNAY01000235.1 GCA_003645605.1 Thermodesulfobacteriota bacterium | reverse complement strand
CTTGCGATTCTTGGGGTCGTCTCAAGCGCTCTGTTTTGGTAGTTTTGTTGGGGTAAAGTATTTTTGGACACTTCAAAAACTATCGTTAAATTCAATGGTTAGAAACAGCGCAAATGCCTCAAAAGAAAGCCTGCCCAAGCTGCTTATTTAAAGGAGGAAGTCACATCTTTTCCAACTAAACGTGTTCTTCCATCACGGACAGCCTGTCGGCAGGCATTGCGAACCATATTCTCCAGATCTCTGCAATTATCTCTGCTGTAATCGAATTCCATCAATTTTTTCCAGGCATTGGCGAAACATACTTTTGATGCCCATCAGTCTATTGGGAGATTGGTCGCCGCAATATCCCCAGAATATCATTCAGCATAAAGAACAACCCGGATTTCTGCTTCCAGATCCAGAATCTCCAATTCTCTCCGTTCAAGGTCTCGCAGTTTCCGATTGCATCTTATAATGCCGCGTCCGATCTTTTCGACATAGCCGTAATCTTTAAGTGTTTGCATGATAATTGGGTTACGGTGATAAGAAACACCCATCTTCATGCCTTCAATGGTCATGGTATTGGGAAGTCTGCCCGGGCTTCGTATCTCCAGCCGGTCGGCAAAAATATAAAGCCGGTTACATGCCCCCCACACGGAATAATCCCGGTGGGCGATGGCATTGGCAATCAATTCCCGTAGAATTGTGGCAGGATATTGTTCCAGATCTTTTCTCTTGATGCCAGTCTGAAAATCAACTTCAGTTCTGGAATTGCGCTCAGCAAAACGGAGCAGCCCCTCCATGACCTCAGTTATCGATCCAGAGAATTCCTTCATTTCAATGATATCGTTTGACTCGTCTTCTCCTCTAAAACAGACGGCTTGGGCAATGCTCTGAGGAAGAAACTTTTTGGGGTCATTTCCAAACAGAATCATCCCTGCGATAGTGGGCGCATACTCACCATTTATTCTGCTCAATAGATTAAGATTATGCAGGGCCTGCAAGAATTCTTCTTCTGTCTCAAAACTTTCATCAATCCGGCGAAACTCCCGCAGATATTGATTCAAATAGCCCCTGTTCAGGTCGTTGACCGAAGCACCATTAACAGGTTTAATCTCATAGTGAATCAATTCCCCGTTTTGAAAAAGTCTGACCAATTCCTCATTGGTGGGCTCAATCGAGGAAGATCCGGCCCTGATGTAAAATTTACCCGTTGTCCTCACCTTGTATGGCTTGTTGGGTCCTTTTGGGATGCCGACAACCAAGATGGTTTTCCCTTCAACCTCTGCAAATTCCACCTGCGGGATTAAGGAAGGGATTATGTTGTTGCGACATATCTGTACAATCCGCTGCTCAATTTTTCGGTCGCTTACCCCAAGGACCTTGCCGTCATCGCCGACACCCACAAGCACCTTGCCTCCGAGAAAATTGGCAAAGGCCACTACTTCTTTTGCGATACCGTCATTGTGGGCATCCTCGGTTTTGAATTCTATGGTTGAACTTTCGCCCATCAGAATTAAATCTTTCATTGCATGAAATCCCCGTCGAAAACTTAGCGGTTAGCTTAATGATTACGGAATATTTTTGCTATTACAAACTTTTACCCTGTTGAATGCAGCTTCATTGTCCCCTTTGGGGATTCAACAGGGTGAACCCCTTGGGTGTTATTTCTAATTAACGTAATACCTTGATTTTTCAAAGCTAAACGCTAACGGCTAACAACTAATTGCTCAACATTGATAAGACAATAGACATCATCTTGTATCTATCTCCCCTTTAGAGGCACGTCACCAGGGCGGATGGAAATAATCAAGCGGCCCTGTCACCCTCAAGCGGTTTCTGTCATAGGGCTTTCTAGCAGTAGCAACTATCTGGACCGCCTTTTCGGGGTTGAGCCGCTCAGCGTAATACTGAAGAGGACGGGAGATGTTTTTGTCGGAGTACTTCACTTCTATGAGTTGCTCCGCCATTCCCTCCTTTACAATCGCAAAATCTACCTCTCTCCCTTCCTTGTCCCGGATATAGCGCAGTTCGTATCTGTACCCTTGGTTGTCTTCCAGGAAGTGGATGCGTTTCAAGAGAGAGGCTGCCACCATGTTCTCAAATCGTGCCCCATCGTCCCCTATCACATCCCCTGTATCAAAAAAGTACACCTTGGGCGGTTTTAACACGGCCCTTGAGATGGACCTTGTATAGGGTCTTACAACGAAAACCAGATACATCCTTTCCAGGACCTCGAGCCATGCCTTTACGGTCTTCGGGGAGACCTGAATCTCGTTTGCGATATTAGACATCACGATTGGACTTCCAACCCTGTATCTCAAAAGGTCCAGAAAGAGGCTCAGTGCCTGGATGTTCCGTACCGGCTCAAGATCCCTTATGTCTTCACGGATCACCCGGTCAAAACGCTCTCTTCGCCACCTCCTAACTGCCCTCTCATCCCCGTCCAAAAAGGGCTCTGGAAAGCCGCCAACAGTCATGAGGCGTTTAAATGCTTCTGAACGTGTGATGCCGGCAGGCAGTTCGTCAAGTGTAAAGGGGTGTAAACGCCAGTAGTGGTAACGGCCCATAAGGGAATCTCCGCCCCGTCTGTAAACATCCAGCCGGGCAGACCCTGTGACAAGGATGCAGTGGCTGGAGCCAAGGACGTCGTAAACCCCCTTTACCCACTGCTTCCACCTGTGGAACTTGTGAAGCTCATCGAAAACGAGCAACCTTGCGTCGCTGGTCCACCTCTTCCGGAGTATGTCCTGGCGATCTTCATCAAAATCCCAGTTGAAATACCGTCCTGAGGGAAAGCGGTCTTCAAGGACCGCCTTAGCAAGGGTAGTCTTTCCCACTTGGCGCGGCCCGCCTACAAAGACCATCTTTTTCTTGAGATCTTTCAGTATGTATGAATATATGTACCTCATGCGGCTATTTTAAAACTTACTCCATTTTAGTCAAGGCTGTTTTGTAGTTCGGGGAAAAAGAGGCGGCTGGGAGGCGAACAAATGGACGCAGAGAACAAGGTTATTTGCCCTTTTTAGACGGCCTCCAGCGTGGAATTGAGCCTTGCCAGGATAGCGGGAGAAAAACCGTCTCCGACCTCGATACGGAAACCACGCCAAAGCACTTTACTTTGTAACTATTCGGGTTGAAGACTGAAGTATTTCAACCATCTCGCAACGATCGAACAGAGATAAATCCTCTAAACTAATACTGCAATCTCGTCAGCCAACTCAAATGCCTGCAGTTTTGTTTGATCACGCACGATTTGCCCCTATTAGCCTTTTACCTTCAGTCTATTCACCTGAATAGTTACTCTACTTTTAAAAAATAAAGGTAACTGTTCAGAGGTTCAGGGTCCACTGCAAATCTGAACCGTTGATTCGTGAGTTCTGAATTTAGAAGGCATCAGGGGAACGATTTGATGATATTGAGACATAGCAGTTGGCCCGAGGTCTCGCAAGGTAACCCTGAACGGTGAACCCTGAACGCCTACCATTGACCTTACTGTTTTTCAGCCCAGTTTTTTATTAGTAATCCAAACAGATCGAAGTCCACAAGGCGTTTCTTGAAAACTCCAAATACAATTTCATCATCGATTTTTTGTAACCGTTCACGCTAATGTGTCATGATTCGCGCTGCCATGTCATTTCGACCAAAGGGAGAAATCTTTACCATCCAGAACTCAG
>QNAY01000234.1 GCA_003645605.1 Thermodesulfobacteriota bacterium | reverse complement strand
TTACCCCCAGATACATCACTTTATTGTTCCAATTTGTGAGCAGATACACATAATATGTCACAGTCATGGGCATTTAAGTTTTCTCCCTTCGGTCGAAATGACAATATGGGCGTGAACGCTTACATTTAATTCAACATTTTCAAAAAACAACATTCCATGAAATGTTGTTATAGGGTAGAATAAAATATTCTGTTTTTTGTTCGAAAAGGAGTCTGAGATGCAATCGGTCAAGGATTTGAAAGACTTAGTTTTTTCCAAGAAAAATGAGTCGTTTTTTCTAAAAGCAATGCGGTTGGTCTTTGTTGCTTTCCTGCCCATGCTATTGGTCCACTGTGCTCCCCAGGACCAGGCGAACATGCTGGAAAGGCGTGTAAGCAGTCTGTCTGCTGAGAACCGTGCCTATAGCAATCAGATTAATTCCCTGAAGCAGGAAATCGCGGATCTGGCAAAGTCCCAGGACATAGCCTCTGTGAGAAGTCGACAGGCAGAGCTTGCAAACCGGATGGACGAGTTGCAGGCAGAACTCCTCAGGATGAACGGCCTGATCGACCAGATTGGCCACAAAAATGAGCAGGAGGAAGAGGAGACAGTTCGTTTCAGAGAGGATCTCAAGAAACAAGTAGAAAATATGAGAGAAGAAGTCAAACTGCTTCAAGCCTCCACGAAGGTGACGAAGGAGGTGGAGCAGGCCAGGGAAAAAGCCGCTCTGGGTGCTGTGGACCTGTATCAGCAGGCACTAGATCTAATTAAACAGAAAAAGTACAAGGATGCCAAGAAGACCCTGATGACATATATAGAAAAACACCCCCACGGGAAAAGGGTTGCCAATGCCTATTTCTGGATGGGTGAGTGTGAGTACAACCTCCAGCGCTTTGAAGAGGCAATTTTGGAATACCAGAAGGTAATAAGCAGGTATCCAAAAAGTAACAAGGTGCCGGACGCCTTGCTGAAACAGGGCATTGCCTTTGCAAGGCTCGGAGACAATGAAAGTGCAAAAATAGTACTTAATAAACTCATTAAAAAATACCCAAAGAGCCCACAAATGAGCGTAGCCAAGAAAAAGCTTGCAAAGATAAAATAGAAGTCGCTTCAGAGGCTATATGAACCGGGAATCACATGAGGCAGCTCCGGGGTTTAAGACCCTATGTTGCCTTTTTTTATTTGTTGTTGCAAGTGTGCTGATTGCTGATAAAGCAGTGTGCCGTAGTGATGCCCAATCGATACATATAGGTGGGCTGTGGGATCTTACAGGAGACCACCGCAGAGAGGGCCGAGCCGCATATATGGCCGCGAGAAAGGCCGTAGAGTGTATTAACTCCCAGGGTGGAATTGGCGACAGACCTCTTGAGTTGATAGTGGCTGACACCAGAGGTGAACCGGGCAGATTGTTAATCGAGGCAGGGAAACTTGTTGAACAGGAAAAGGTGGTGGCCTTGCTGGGTCCCACAAGTGAAACCCTGATTCCGGTCCTGAGAAACTATGCAGAGGCACACAATGTACCCATAGTGTTGACATCCGGAGATGACCCTCTTTTACCCTTCAAGAATGAATCTGTTTCCTGGACATATAGCATTTCTCCGAGCCTTGGACCTGCGATAAAAGCCCTTTTCCGAAAGTTTGCCAAGGCCGGCCTTGAACCGGTGGCCCCCCTTGTGGCTGACAACGCAAAGGGAAAGAGGGCTTCCTTGTGGCTTCAGGGCTATGGACCGGAATATCATTTGCGCATTCTGCCATTCCAAGACTTTGGGCTGCACGACACCGATGTAATTTCACAGTTACAGCAATTCAAAGAGGAAGGGGCACAGGTGATAATGGCTTGGGGGCCAAGGAGTTGGGGGCCTGTGTTGTTACGTTCTGCAAAAAGAACGGGTATACCTATGGCGGTCCCGGTACAACTTCTTTCATCAGATATGCTAAAAAAATACACCGGTTCTTTCAGGCTGTGGACAGCAGCACCTCCGCTACTCCTAGGCAACGACATTCCATTATCTCATCCCTGTGCGTTTACAGTAAATAGATTTATGAAGGCCATGGGAAAAGAAGCAATGGGATTTTCTATTGAGGAATGTCTGGCAGCAGGTGCGGCCTGGGATGCGCTCCACCTCACGGCAATGGGTCTGAGGATGTCAAGCACTGCTACGCATAGCGACCTGCGCCAAGCCCTTGAGGATCTCGATCAAAGCTATTATGGGGTCATGGGTGTATTTAAACCCCGCGCGAGAGATCACTCAGGCCTTGTACCAAGTTCTCTTATTGTCCTTGAAAGGGATACAAATGGCTGGAAACCTGTAATATTCTCAAAAAGAAGGCGTTAAAGACTCCAGTTCCTTCAGGGAATTTATAAGAAAGTCGTTTTCTGAACCGGACCTGAGACTGATTCTGATGTACTCATCTTCAATGCCTACAAAGTTCTTGCAGTCCCTGATGAGAATGCCATTCTTCCTGAGATTTTTTGTGACGTAATCGGCTGTCCATGGCGCCAGGACCCGGAACAACATAAAGTGGGTAACGCCATCCATGGGCTTTAACAGGGAAAATTCGGCAAAATTCGGCAAAATTCGGGCCTTTTCTTTCTTGCAGTAGTCCCGCACCTCCTGTTCATAATCTATTTGATCAACAAGATATTTACCTGCAATCTGTGCAAGGCGACTTACTGCCCAAGGCCTGGCCCCATAGGCCAGCACTTCGATAAAATCGCTTGCACCAACTGCATAGCCCAGCCTGAGGCCCGGTATCCTGTAAATCTTTGAAAAGGAACGGAGCACCACGAGGTTTGGCGGAAATTCTTCTAAAATCAGTGAACTTACAAGGTCAGTGCCCACAAATGGTGCATAGGATTCATCTACCACCCATGTAGCTTCCTTGCGAAGGGATATTATTTGCCGCAACTCCTTTGTAGAAATAAAACGTCCTGTAGGATTATTCGGATTGCAGATATATACCAGAGAACGGCCCTTGGCAGCCTGTGAGAGCGACTCGAGTATCTCCGCATTGGCCTTTGGTTCTGCGTTGGGCCAGGGCCCCAGGGTCTCAATACGACACGAGGCCGATTTTGCCGCATCGGCATAGTCTGAATAGGTAGGCAACGGAATCACAACCTTATCAGGCTTTAAAATATTTGGAAGGCCGTAGATCCACTCCGTCGTCCCCCCTCCGACAAGGAACTGCCCTGAAGACAGCCAGTATCTTTCGGCCAGAGCCTCTCGAAGTTCTAAACTGTCTACCTCCGGCAGACAGCAAATCTCATCCAAGTGTAATATCAGTAACTCCCTGAGGCCTTTAGGCAGAGGAAGCGGGCTGACATTGCTGCTGAAATCGAGGATACTGCCTGGTGACCTTCCCAATTCCCTTGCCAGGGAATATATGTCCCCACCGTGACCATGTATCATTGATATATGCCTTTCTAAAACTATCGGAATTAAGCGGTTAGCCTTTGTATGTTTCTTTTACCACTACGAGGTATTTTCACGGTAAATTGAACCGCGAAGACGCTAAGGACGCTAAGAAATGCTTTTTATCCAGCCGGTAACGGTCCGGCTGGTTACGTATCTTCTTTGTGTTTAACTTTGCGTTCTTGGCGCCTTAGCGGTTAGCCTTTAGCTGTTAGCTTTAACCCGTTTTTATACAAAATTTTTACGTAACCGTTCACGCTAATGTGT
>QNAY01000233.1 GCA_003645605.1 Thermodesulfobacteriota bacterium | reverse complement strand
TTACAATTATTTTTGCACCGGATGAACTAATGAACTGCTAAAAGATGAACATCGAACATCGAACATAGAATGTTGAATGGAAAAAGATGAAGAAACAGAAATGGCCGTTGAATATTCGGTATTGGATATTAGCTTTTCATTCGATGTTCGACGTTCATCTTTACAACTTAGCGCTTATGGGGCAACAGGGTATATCTTGTGAGTTTACCCTGTAATCTTTTGCCAGTGTTGCCAGAAAGATGGAAAGGATTTCTGAACGCAGTCAGGATCTTTGATCCTGATACCCGGGACTCTCAGTCCAGCCACAGAAAAGGCCATAGCTATCCGGTGATCGTCGTAAGTGTTTATCAGGGACCCGTGCATGTCCATGGCTCCTTCAATAATGAGCCCGTCCTCCAGTTCTTTCACTGATGCCCCTATCTTGGAGAGCTCCTGTGCCATTGCCTTCAGTCTGTCTGTCTCTTTTATTCTCAGGTGAGCTACATTTTTAATGACAGTTGTGCCCTTGGCAAAGGCAGCAACTACTGCAAGGGTCGGGACCACATCAGGCCATTGTCCCATGTCCACTTCTATAGCCTTAAGCACACCACAAGAAGGCCCCTGGACCGTAACGCCCTTTAGGTCTTTTTTTACAGAACAACCCATGCTGACCAGAAGGTCAGCAAAAGCTGCATCGCCCTGAAGGGCGTCCTGTGGTATGTTTTCCACTGTGATTCTACCCCCTGTGACTGCTGCGGCTGCCCAGAAATAGGAGGCACTCGATGCATCTCCCTCAATTTGATATTTTCTGGCCTTATAAGTCATATGAGGCACAAGGAAAGAGTCACCTTCGTCCTGTACCTTCACTCCGAAGGCGGCCATAACGGCCAGGGTGAGATCCACATAAGGTCTGGATACCAGGGAGCCGTCCAGGATGATCCTGGCCTGTTTACCGGCAATTGGGGCTACGAGCAGCAGAGAGGAAAGGTACTGACTGCTCTTCGATGCAGAAAGCAGAGTTTCTCCGCCTTCAAGTCCATGGGCCTTGATTTCTACCGGAGGGCAACCTGTGTTCTCAACACTCCTTGCATCAACTCCCCAGGCCTTCAGGGCATCGAGTAGAGGCCCTATGGGTCTTTCGGCCATTCGTCCGGTACCGGTGAGTCTGTAAGTGCCTTGGCCGAGGGCTACGAGAGAGGTGAGAAAACGTATCCCAGTACCATTGTTGCCAAGATAGAGATCTTGGCTGATAGGCAAAATCCTTCCGCCTTGGCCCTCAACTGTCCAATCAGATCCTTTATCCTTTATGGAAATTCCCAAACAGGACAGGGCGTTTCTAAGAAATTGGGTATCTTCACTGTCTAAGGGGCCTTTCAGATCGCTCTTTCCTTCAGCTAAAGAGGCGACTACCAAAGTCCGCTGGGTGATGCTCTTCGATCCGGGCACCCTTATCTTGGCCATTATTCCAGACCCGGGTTGACGGATTTCCATAACATTGTCTTTTGAAGAGAGAACCATGCCTCAATCCTGAATTCTGGCCTTCACCCAATTAAGAAGGCTGCCCGAGGCCAGTATCAGGCGGTCTCTTTCAGACAGCTCCAAGCGGACCTGTATGGTTTTGTCCTTTCCGATTTTTACTGACACCGTGTCTGAGCCTCCCAGCAGCGCAGTCCTCAGACCTGGGATATTAACAATGTCCCCCTGTTCAATCCGATCATAGTCATCCGGATCTATAAAGGTAAGTGGCAGGATGCCGAAATTTATAAGATTTGCCTTGTGTATTCTGGCAAAGCTCTTTACCAGTTTGGCACGTACACCAAGGTACCTTGGTGCCAGGGCCGCATGCTCTCTGGAGGAACCTTGGCCGTAATTTTCCCCTCCGATTATGATCACATTACCTGCATCCTTGGCCCTTGATGAAAACTCCGGATCGATAGCGGAAAAAACATACTCACTGATAGCAGGCACGTTGCTCCTGAGTGGTAATATTTTGCTCCCGGCAGGCATTATAAGGTCAGTGGTTATGTTGTCTTCCACTTTGAGGAGCACTTTAGCCTTTAAGTCTTCCGGCAGAGGCTCAAATTCAGGAAGAGGTTTTATGTTGGGGCCGCGCAGTACTGATACATTCGAGCCATCCTCAAGGGGAGGGATTATCCCATTGTCATTAATAAGGTATGTCTCGGGAAGCGATACCTCAGGGGCTTGCCCAAGATCTCTCGGATCTGTGATTACCCCTTGTATCGCGGATACAACTGCGGTTTCAGGGCTGCACAGATATACCCTGTCGTCCTTTGTGCCGCTCCTTCCAGGGAAGTTGCGGGTAAAGGTCCTCAAAGAAATAGTATCTGTGGCCGGGGCCTGTCCCATCCCAATGCATCCCAGACAGCCGCACTGATGTATTCTGGCCCCTGCGTGGATCAACGTGCGCAAGGCCCCGGCCATATCGGCGTTTTCCAATACCTGTCGGCTCCCCGGATTTATCTCAAAGCTCACAAAAGGGTGTGTTTCCCTGGATTCAAGGGACTTGGCAGCAACTACTATGTCCCTGAATGATGAGTTGGCACAGGAGCCTATGATGACCTGGGATACCGGCTGTCCGGCCACTTCTCGCACAGATACCACGTTGTCCGGGGAGGATGGACAGGCTATCATTGGTTCAATAGAAGAAAGATCCATATTGATTATTTCATGATATACGGCATCCGGGTCGGCTTGAAGAATTTGCCATGCATCTTCTCTTTTCTGGCTGACAAGAAAGCTCCTGGTCGCCTCATCAGAAGGAAAGACCGTACCTGTAGCCCCCAGCTCAGTTCCAAGGTTTGCTATTGTTGCCCTGTCAGTTACAGATAGCGTGGCAACACCGGGTCCAAAGTATTCAATGACCTTGCCCACACCGCCCTTTACTGTCATCAGACGGAGTAATTCCAGGATGACGTCCCTTGCCGAGACCCACGGGCCAAGCTTTCCTGTAAGACAGACACCTGTAACATATGGCATTCTCAAGTAGAAAGGCTGACCGGCCATGGCCATGGCCACATCAAGACCACCCGCGCCTATGGCGAGCATTCCGCATCCACCGGCTGTCGGAGTGTGACTGTCTGATCCCAGCAGTATTTTGCCGGGAACAGCACACCGCTCAAGGTGTACCTGATGGCATATGCCGTTTCCCGGAATGGAAAAATGGATGCCGTAGCGGCCGGCAATAGACTGGAGGAACCTGTGATCATCAGCATTCCGGAAGTCGGATTGCAGTAAATTGTGGTCCACATAACTTATCGACAGCTCTGTCTTGACCTTAGGTATGCCTATGGCCTCAAATTCCAGGTAGGCCATAGTGCCAGTGGCGTCTTGAGTAAGTGTCTGGTCAATGCGGATGGCGATCTGGCTCTCTGGAGTCATTTCACCTTCCACTAAGTGTGCATCTATGATTTTTCCCGTTACTGTTAAGCCCATTTATTTCTCCAGATGTCCTGATAGTATAGGGATTTCCATTTTGGACACAGTTGAACACAGTTTTTCAAATTTATGAATAATAATTCTGTGTATATCTGCGAAAATCTATGTCCTATTTAAATAGTGTCTGAACGAAAACTAACCAAAACTGTCATTTCGAGCAAAGCGAGAAATCTTATCGTACTGAAAATACAGGCATTAAAGATTTCTCCCTACGGTCGAAATGACAAAAAGAGGG
>QNAY01000232.1 GCA_003645605.1 Thermodesulfobacteriota bacterium | reverse complement strand
ACAATAAATAACTTGAACAAATTAATGTCTTTTTTGCCGTCTTCTTCGTTGCTCGTCGATCACATAACCCGTTATGCTCGCTCCTCGCGCCTTGAATACAACAAAAAATCCTATTAATTTTTGCTCAACTTATTTATCTCCCGTTCCATAGCAAAGCAGAGTTTGACAGTTCCTGGATTATGCTTTTCGAGTTGGCGCGGGAGGTGAGTGCCTATATATTCTCGGATTTGAATTTTTCAAGACCTATTTCCCTTATACGATTAAGACTTTCAATTCTATTTGTTTTGGAAAAGAACCCGAATATTTTTGAAATTATGTTATTCACTTTCTTACATTCCTTTAATTCTTGAAAATCTTTGCAATCAGCACATGTATCATACTTGTTGTCCATATTACATTTTCTGATTTTACAATTACGGAAAACAGGCCTTTCACCTCGGCAACCCCGGCACTTATTACTTGTATATGATCCGCACTTAGAGCAGACTAAACCACAACATGCGACTATCACATTTTTATTGTTCTCCGGCATTCCTGTCTCCCATTTCTTGAGATATACGTGACCCTTCATGGATTCAGGATTCAATAGTGTGTGGTCGCCTACCGGTCGGTATCACTGGTATAGCCAGGCTCAGGTATCTCCCATTTTCTTCAAACATCAATCTTTTATCTACCATCATCCTTAGAAAAGGCACGATCCTGTCCTCGGCTATTTCAGGGAAATGTGCCAGGATTCTTTTAAGTGAACGATGCCTCTGGCAGAAAAGATAGATCGCCCTGGATGTTCCAACAAGGCGGTGCATCGAGGGCTCAGCGCCAACCCGCTTTTGGCGTATGATCAAAAAGTCCAGGCCGTCCCGGAAGCTAAGGATGGGTGTGCGTAAAGGACCCTTGTGAAGTTCAGCGTACCCCTTTTTCCATACCCTTACTTTTTTCTTGACTGGTTGCCATATCTTTTTTTGAAGCCCAAGCTTGCCCCGATAGGCCTGAATCATAAAACTCATGGAGCTGAAAACATGAGGCGGGAATATGGCAGCATAGTTCGGATGGTTGAAAACCGCCTTGATCCCAAAGGCACGGGGATCCTGCCACACAGGGCTTCCAAGACCGAGCCAGAAGTGGACAAATCTCAGAGGACGAAATGGCAGAGCAAATTCAAGATTTCGTAAGGTTTCCTCCACATCCATAAGGTCACTGCCTGGGAAATGGAGTATCAGATTTGAGACATTTGCTATACCGAGTTCTTCGCAGTGTTTCATAATTTCCAGGTTCTGGATAGCCGTGGTTCCTTTGTTGAGTTTCTTGAGCAGCCTTGTGCTGAGGGCCTCAATACCGATTTGGACCTCGTGCGTCCCCGCGACCTGCATTGCCTCCAAAATATGCCTGGGGGTTGTGGCCCGTATCTCGGCAAACAGGCTAAAGTCCTTGCTCAGCTTGCCAAGACCGGCAAAAATATCTTCTGACTCCTTCATTGGAAGCAAATTATCCATAAAGGCCACAGAGAGTATCTTATGCTTTGTAGTCAGGTTGTCGATTTCTGAGATTACCTGTAACGGGTTCTTTGACCTGTAACCGCTCCACTGGAGATTCAGATTACAAAAGGCACACCCTGAATATTTCGCAGCACCTTGTGACCGGCGCCACCAGCATCCCCTGGATATTTCGGCTGACAGGGTTGGGAAAAAGGTCTTGCGCGGGCTGAATGTCTTGAGCAGATTAAAATAGTCGTCATAGTCAGGAGCCGGGAGGTTACTCAGGGTCTCCATTTGGCTGAAGGAAACCGGGGTGTCATTACTTGTGGCTTTTTGCGAGATAATCCCAGGGATAGGAGGTATCTCCTCATGGCTTTGGGAATCTCTGAGATGACGAACCAATCGGCTCAGCGGGAGCTCGCCCTCACCATTGACCACAAAGTCCACTTGGGGAAACACCTGAAACAGGTTCCTGGTTGATTCTACTGCAAACATAGACCCGCCTATTACAATGGAGAGATCCGGAAACCTTTGTTTGATGCGCTTGACAAAATAGAAGGCGGATGTGAGCTGACAAAGACATACTGAAAAACCAGCAAGGCCGAAAGCTCCCCAGTCTGTGCTGTCAATAAAGGCGTCTGATACCTTCTTGACCTGAGCGGCCAGGGTTTTGAGACCTGCCTTGCGGACAAGGGGGTTGCCGGAGGCCTCCTTGCAAAAGACCTTTTCTATATGCTCAAGGCGCTCAGGGAATAGAAGGGCGGCATATACTGTTTCCGCCAGCCATGTTCTTTCAGAGATGATCTGATAGAGACTGTAACCAATGGTCTCTGCTACCTTTAAATAAAAGTGGTGGGCCGCCACCTCCATGTTGGGAAACTGCGTGCCCAGATATGCCTTCAGCGTTCCGAGTTGAATAGAGGGACGGCTAAAAAGAGGCCATGGTGTTGAGACCAAAGCAATGCGCTTCAATGGATCAGTTCTCTTCTTTTACTTTCATTTATTGCGTATTCCGGATTTTCAGTTCAACGGCTCAACTATTTGACGATCTCTGATGGACAAGAGAGGCGAGGTCGGGTTGCCCATTTCGGGACAAAGGTATTTTGTATCTTATCCATGGAAGGTATATATGATTTAAGGTCTATCACCGGTGAATCATTGAAGGCATCGATTGAATCAATCCTGATGACGTTGCCTTTGATGGATAGAATTTTACAAACCGACAGACCAATAAGATTAGGCCTGCAAGGGGAATGGCAGGCAAAAACACCTGTTAAAGGATTGCTCATATTGTGTCTGGGATGGACACGCAACACACTCCTTTTTTCAGGGATATCGTTTTTATGAAACCAATACAGCACTATTACATGGGAAAACTGATCCAACCCCAAAAGGGCATCGGCATATTCCTTGTAAATTTCTATGGTCGTAATCCCTGAATCCTTTTTTACCTTTCCCACCGCAAATACCTGGAAAGTATCCATTGAGCCTCCTTGATTGCACTGAGCAAAATTGGCAACGAATATCAAGCAAATAACACATACAATAACAATGTACGGTGAAGGGAATGTCGTTTTCACTATTATTTCTCCTATCAGAGACTCAAACAATAATTATATTTCCACCCTTTTTGTTATACCACACAACACCTATTAACGTGCCTGTTCCACTCCCTAAATTCCAACAATTGATTTGATGGGTAGAAACAAGGATTTAGGTGAAACTGTAAAACTAAAGATCGTCCCTCGGTTCTCTTTTCACTCAATACAGGAATCCGAACAGCCACAATGGAATTGCGTTGCCGAAACCGACTTCAATGTACTTTACGATATTACTCAAAAGTATCAAGCATATTTAATGTTGAGGCTTCTGCGCACAGTTAAAGTTGCGTGAGCAGTCATTGCGGTTGCACTCCAGCCTTGCGCATGCACAGCACATGTGCTATATTTTATTTGTAAGGTACCTTTCAACATAAAAAAAGCAGGGAATTTCATAATAAGTACACCAGCACGGCAAGAGATAATGTTAAGAAAGCCAATCCTTATGCCGCCTGGCATGATAAAAAAGGTGGATAAGATTGCAAAAAACAAAAAAGTTTCGTAAGCGTTCACAGGGCACCGCATCTGCTTTGTTGTCGGGCACTTGAAGTACAGGAAGTACGTCTTCGTACCCGTACGCCTCGCATCTGCAGCACCCTGTAAACGCTT
>QNAY01000231.1 GCA_003645605.1 Thermodesulfobacteriota bacterium | reverse complement strand
TTACTGTTTGAGTAATAATTGCTTTTGAGCAAATATCAGCTCCATTTGCCTCTTGGAGCCCCACTTTTGAGATTAATCAGCTCCTTAAGTTTCTTCAGAAATAGAGGTCTTGGGATTTCCTTTGCACCAAAGCTCAAGAGGTGCCAGGTAGTAACCTGACAATCAATCATGGCAAAGGCCCATTCTGATAGTTGGCGTATAAGAGTCACAAATGCTACTTTTGAAGCATCTGAAACTTTGGTAAACATTGATTCACCAAAAAAGACCCTGCCCATTGACATCCCGTAAAGTCCACCGACAAGTCGGTCTCCCTGCCAGGTTTCTACGGAATGGGTCCTTCCCAGATAGTGCAGTTCAGTGTATGCCTCAATCATTTCCGGTGTAATCCAGCTTCCCTCACCGCTTTTAACTCTCGTCTCTGAACAGGCCCTTATAACTTCCCTAAAGGCACGGTCCAAAGTGACTTGAAAGCGTCCCTGTCGAATAATTCGTTCAGTGCGTCTAGATACATGTAGATTTGCTGGCTCTAAAATCAATCTCGGATCGGGAGACCACCAGCATATAGGTTCCCCTGGATTGTACCAAGGGAATATCCCTTGGCTGTATGCCCAAATCAGCCTAGAGGTACTCAAGTCTCCTCCAACAGCCAAAAGTCCGCTTTTATCGGCAATTTCAGGAGGGGGAAAAGATAGGTCTCTGCTTAGTAAATATACGGGCATAATTCAAAGGACTCCTCGAATAATATAAAAAAACAAATAGTCTCTTGTAAAGTTCAAGATTTTGTTCAAGGACAAGACGCGAAGGTAAAAACCGAGCGGAGCGGATCAGTAAAGGTATTTTTGACTAAAAACAATGCAATAATCGAACGAATGACAAAAAATTTGCGTGTTGCTCAAGGATTTTTGGAATATTTTGATACAACACTCCAGTTGACACAAACTTTGGTCAGAATTAGTGTCTTACAACACTATAAGGTATTTTAGTGCTATTAAGGCTTGTGAGAAAAGTCGCTTATGGATACAAAGCACATTGACCTGTCTGAACGAAGCCGTGAGATATTAAAGGCCATCATCCATTCTTATATAAATGATGCTGAACCGGTAGGATCCCGAACTGTTGCCAATAAGGCCGGGCTTGGGTTAAGTCCTGCCACAATCCGTAATGTAATGGCCGATCTTGAAGATATCGGACTGCTGTTCCAACCTCATTCATCTGCAGGACGTCTGCCAACTGAGACGGGTCTGCGTTATTATGTGGACTTTCTTTTGGAAAAGGAGGATTTGTCTTGGGGTGACCAGGTTGCTATAGAAAAAGGTCTTATGTTCAGATCTGCTGATTTGGTAGTGACTCTTAAGCGTGCTGTTCAACTATTGGCGGCTTTTTCAGGGCATGCAGCAGTAGTAAGTGCCCCAAAGCTTACTTATGATCGTTTAATACACTTTGAATTTCTGCGAATTCGCTCAGGCCTGATACTGGTCGTCAGTGTATCCGATACTGGAATGGTGCAAAATCGACTTGTTCAAATCGATTATGACATATCAGAGGAGAAGCTGGAAAAAATTTCCCAATATCTTAGCGACAAACTTGTCCATATGTGCGTGGAAGAACTCAGATTTATGATTATAGAGGAACTAAAAGAAGAAAAAAGGGTCTTCGACGTCCTTTTAGAAGACCTCCTTGACCAGTTGAATATGTCAAATGATCAAGGAGAAGTCTTTATCGAAGGCAAACTCAATCTCCTTGATAAACCAGAGTTTTCGAATATCTCACGTATCAGGGCGATTCTTCAAACATTTGAAGAAAAAAAAACGCTTTTGACCCTTTTGGACAGATGTTTGAAATCTAGCGGAGTACAAATATATATTGGATCTGAAGGATTTGGCAATGAAGTGCCTGGCTGCGGTATGGTATTGGCCCCCTACGCCGGGAGTAACAGTCCTTTAGGGAGCCTTGGTATTGTTGGTCCAATCAGCATGAACTACGCCAGAGCAATATCCTTGGTTGAATATACCGCCCAGATTTTAGGCGAAAGGTTTAAGGAATCATGAAAATGTACAATAAAGATATGGATAAAAAACAAATAACTGAAGAGGAAGAAATCGAGATCGCAGACGGTGTTGAGGCTGATCAGGCCCGGAAGCTCGCAGATAAAGAGGCAGAACTCGAACAATGTCAAGAAAAGGTAATGCGTCTGGCTGCCGAAATGGAAAATTTTAAAAAGAGGATAGAACGGGAAAAGTCAGAATATATGAAATATGCCCTAGAATCCTTTGCTAAAGAACTGCTGCCTTTTCTTGATAACCTGGAACGGGCTGTGGACTCCGTTGAGGATTCAAGAGATTTTGATAAGCTGGTAGAGGGAATTGACCTGACCATGTCCGGCTGCTTAAAAACCATGGAACGTTTCGGCATCAAGGTCTTTACTGCAGAGGGGCAAAAATTCGACCCGAATCTACATGAGGCGCTTACTGTGCAAGAGCAGGAGGAAGTGGAAGAAAATACGGTGATAAAAGAGATCTTAAAAGGTTATTCGCTTCATGACAGGATATTGAGGCCTGCTCTAGTAGTAGTATCAAAAAATACAAAAAAGGGGAGTAGACAAAAAGAAACTAGTACTTAGTTTTAGGAGCAATAAAAATATAACTCTACCCAGCTTTTTATATTGATGTTTTTCAAGGATGTTTTGTAACATGGGAAAAGTAATAGGCATAGATTTGGGGACTACCAACTCCTGTGTAGCCATAATGGAAGGAGGGGACCCCAAAGTTCTAAGTAATGACGAGGGGGGGCGAACTACTCCTTCGGTCGTAGCATTTACAGATAAAGGTGAACGATTGGTGGGAATGTTGGCCAAAAGGCAAGCGGTTACCAATGCGGAAAATACGGTTTTTGCAGTCAAAAGGCTTATTGGAAGAAAATTTAGTGATCCCGAAGTCCAAAAATCCAAAGACATAGCGCCCTTCAAGATTGTTCAGAGTTCAAGCGGAGATGCGTGTGTAGAAATTGCGGGTAAGCAGTATAGCTCTGCTGAAATTTCAGCCATGATACTTGGCAAGATGAAGCAGACTGCCGACGATTACCTTGGTGAAAAGGTAACTGATGCGGTGATTACCGTGCCGGCCTATTTCAATGACAGTCAGCGTCAGTCTACTAAAGATGCGGGTCGGATTGCAGGATTAAATGTCCTGCGCATAATCAATGAGCCGACAGCAGCAGCTCTGGCCTATGGTTTGGATAAAAAGTCAGAAGAGAAGATTGCCGTATTTGATTTGGGCGGCGGAACTTTCGATATCTCCATACTGGAGATCGGAGAAGGTGTATTTGAGGTAAAATCTACTAACGGAGACACGTTTCTTGGTGGCGAGGACTTTGACCTGCGTATAGTTGATTGGCTGGCAGACGAATTCAAGAAAGAACATGGTATGGACCTCAGGCAGGATCGTATGGCCCTTCAGCGTCTGAAAGAAGCGGCTGAAAAGGCCAAGTGCGAACTCTCAAGCACTCCTGAGACTGAGATTAATCTGCCATTCATTACGGCTGATGCCAGTGGTCCGAAGCACTTGGTCATTAAGTTAAGCAAGTCTAAGCTTGAGTCCCTGGTAGGAGATCTAATCGATCGCGTTGGAGGTCCTTGTCAAATAGCTCTTAAAGACGCCGGTCTCACTCCTGCTGACATAAACGAAGTTATACTGGTTGGCGGC
>QNAY01000230.1 GCA_003645605.1 Thermodesulfobacteriota bacterium | reverse complement strand
CCCCTCTTTTTGTCATTTCGACCGTAGGGAGAAATCTTTAATGCCTGTATTTTCAGTACGATAAGATTTCTCGCTTTGCTCGAAATGACAGTTTTGGTTAGTTTTCGTTCAGACACTAAGTAGTGTCTGAACGAACCTCCTCCCAATTATTTGTTGGGTTTCGCCTTATCACGAATCACAGATTTCCGACAGTAGGAGGCTACCATGTCAAACAACCTTTATGTCGTGGCCACTGAAGCAAGGAGTGGAAAATCAGCCATTATCCTGGGCGTAATGGAGATGCTGCTCAGGAAAATCGACAGGGTTGGCTTTTTTCGCCCGATTATTTCAGACACCAAAGATCAGGATCATGATATCAATCTTGTTTCCTCATATTTTGATCTGAGAATTCCGTACGATAAAATGTACGGATTTACCGGAACAGAGGCCGGCAATCTGGTTTCACTAGGCAAGCAGGCTGAGATGATTGAGGGAATAATTAATAAGTATAACCAATTAAGTGATGGTAGCGATTTTGTGTTATGTGAAGGCACCGACTTTATGAGTTCCGCAGCTGCCTTTGAGTTCGATATCAATGCGGAGATCAGTAAAAACCTGTCATGCCCGGTCTTATTGGTGACCAACGCACACAAGAAGAGCACGGATGATATAGTCCGATCCGTCGAAGTAGCCCTTAAATCCCTGAGTGGGAAAAAATGCCACACAATCGCCACAATCATTAACCGTACAGAGCCAAAGGATGGAGAAACGATTATCAAGCTCCTGAAAGAAAAGGACTTGACCGGAGAACAGTTGCTTTACGCCATGCCGGATGAACCGTCTCTCGGGAACCCCACAGTAGGCGAGATTGCGAAGCTTTTAGGTGCTGATGTGTTATACGGGGAAGAACAGTTGAACCGGCATGTGCACAACTTTACGATCGCAGCGATGCAACTGCATAATTTCTTGACCAGGATAGAATATGGTTCACTTATTATTACTCCCGGAGACAGGGCGGACGTGATCGTCGCCTGCCTGGCTGCTGTTTTGTCCGCGTCCGAGCAAAATATCTCCGGGATCGTATTGACCGGCGGCTTGAAACCGGAAAAGCCAATATGGGATCTCATTAAAGGTTTTCCTTTGATGGTGCCGATTCTCAGCGTCAAAGAGAATACCTTCCCCACAGCCACAAATGTTAACAAAATCCACGCCATAATTTCACCGGATGATGACCGGAAGATAACTCAGGCCCTGGCGGTCTTTGAAAAAAGCGTGGATACAAAGCAGTTGGAGGAAAGGGTCGTTACAACTCACACCACCATCATCACCCCGAAGATGTTCGAATATGAGTTGCTGCAAAGGGCCAGGGCAAACAAGCAACACGTGGTCTTACCAGAGGGCGGGGACGAGAGAATCTTGCGGGCTGCCGAGACACTGCTTTATAGGGAAGTGGTGGATATCACTCTCCTCGGCAATGAAGATCTGGTCTGTGGGAAGATCGCGCAACTGGGGCTGAGGATGAGCCTCGCGAATATCATCAATCCCCTGAAATCCGAGTTATTTGAGGAGTACGTGCAGACCTATTTTAATTTAAGGAAACATAAGGGGATCACAGAGGAATATGCACGAGACATGATGAGAGGTGTAAACTGCTTCGCAACCATGATGGTCTATAAGGGGCGTGCCGATGCAATGGTCTCCGGCGCGGTCCACAGTACGGCAGAAACGATCCGCCCCGCACTTCAAATCATCAAGACAAAGCCGGGTTTCTCCATTGTTTCGAGCGTATTACTGATGTGCCTGGAGGACAGGGTGCTTGTCTATGGAGACTGTGCAATTAATGCTGATCCAAATGCCGGCCAACTGGCTGAAATTGCACTTAGCTCCGCACAAACCGCAAAGACCTTTGGCATTGATCCGGTTGTTGCCATGCTCTCCTATTCTACAGGAGAGTCAGGCAAGGGAGCGGATGTGGATAAGGTCCGTGAAGCAACCAGGATTGCAAAAGAAAACGCCCGGGAATCCTTCCCCGGTCTGAAAATCGAAGGACCTATCCAGTACGACGCCGCCGTTGATTCCGCAGTTGCCAAGGCCAAGTTGCCTGAGAGCGACGTTGCAGGAAAGGCCACCACATTTATCTTTCCCGATCTGAACACGGGCAACAACACGTACAAGGCGGTTCAAAGGTCAGCAGGAGCAGTAGCTATCGGTCCTATTCTTCAGGGACTAAAATATCCTGTTAATGATCTGAGCCGTGGATGCACAGTCCCGGATATAGTGAACACTGTTGCGATTACAGCAATCCAGGCACAATCTGAAAAAGGGTTGTTGTGAAAATACTGGTCATCAATACAGGAAGTTCATCCATCAAGTACGAATTATTCGACATGGAACACCGCAAGATACTGGCAGGAGGTCTGGCTGAAAAAATCGGTGAAGAGGGCGGCGTTCTCACATACAGAACAGTCCTGCCAAACGGCAAATCAACAAAAAAAGTAGAAGAGGGGCTGATCGCTGACCACCATGAGGGGCTGAATTGTATCTTGGGCCTGCTGGTTGATCCAAAATGCGGGGTCATTGCGGATAAGAGCGAAATTTCGGCTGTGGGCCACCGCGTGGTCCATGGCGGTGAGGCGTTTCACTCAACCGTATTTATTGATGAAGACGTGATCGCAGCCATCAAGGAAAACATCCCCTTGGCCCCTTTGCATAATCCCTCCAATTTGATGGGGATTGAGGTTGCCGGATCGATCTTTCCGGATGCGCCGCAGGTTGCGGTATTTGATACTGCCTTTCACCAGACCATTCCCATGACGGCGTTTCTCTATGCCATTCCCTATGAGATGTACGAACGGCACAAGGTGCGGCGTTACGGTTTCCACGGCACTTCCCATGCCTACGTCTCCGAGCGGGCTGCGGAGTATTTGGGCCGGCCGCTTACAGAGCTTAATTTTATTACAATTCATATCGGAAACGGGGCCAGCATGGCTGCCATTAAAAACGGCAAATCCGTTGATACCTCAATGGGTATGACGCCTCTTGCCGGACTGGTGATGGGAACACGGTCGGGTGATCTTGATCCTGCCTTGCCTTTTTTCATGAGTGATCACTTAGGCATGTCACCTCAGGAAATAGACTGGCTGCTTAACAAAGAGAGCGGCCTCAAGGGGCTGTGCGGTACTAATGATATGCGGGAAGTGATTGAAAATATGGAGAAGGGCGATAAACGGGCGGCAGTAGCGCTTGATGTTTACGCCTACCGGATAAAAAAGTACATCGGCGCCTATTTCGCGGCCCTTGGAGGAGTTGACGCCATCATTTTTACAGCAGGAGTTGGGGAGCACACACCACTCATCCGTGAAAAATCGTGTCAGGGACTTAACAGATTCGGCATTGAAATTGATACCAAGAAAAATACTGCCGCCAGCGGCAGTATCCGGGAAATCAATACCCGGAACAGCGAGGTTAAGGTCCTGGTGATTCCGACAAATGAGGAGCTGAAAATCGCGGGGGAGACAAAAAAAGCGATTGAAGAAAGTGAACTCCACCACTCCCCCCCCTGACAGCCAACAGCCTTATATCAGATTTGTTGAGACTTTCTAAATTCTGTAACCGTTCACGCTAATGTGTCATGATTCGCGCTGCCATGTCATTTCGACCAAAGGGAGAAATCTTTACCATCCAGAATTCAGATCTTTCCAGTTTGGGTTCATCCGGTTCACTAATTGAT
>QNAY01000229.1 GCA_003645605.1 Thermodesulfobacteriota bacterium | reverse complement strand
CCCTTTTTACCCTTTTTAAACCATTGTTATATTAGCAATGTTTTGCGTAACTAGTTGATTTTGTTCACCACATTGATTACGGTTGACGGGTTTGGGCATCACACAAATTACGGTTGAGCCAAAGTTTTTACCTAATAGCTAACAGCTAATAGCTGGCATCCGTCTGTGTTGAAAAAGTGTAAACTACAAAATGAAGGATGCCTACAGGAGTAAAGATCTTATGAAAAGGATTCTCCGGTATCATATGTTCAGATGGTTTTGTATGTCAGGCATTTTGCTATTCATGCTTCTTGCCGGGCCGGTTGTCAGCCTTGACACAGTTTCTGCAATGACTTCGGAGATTAAGGCTGTGGCTATGCTTACGGCAGACGATCAGGGGGCATCCCTGGCCTGCCCCTCTGGAGTATTTTTTGACAAGACTGCAAAAGAAGTCTACGTAATCAACTCCGGGCGGAGCCGGATTGTAATCTATGGTCCGGATTTCTTTCCCCGTATCTCACTTGGCGCAGGCAGAGGCGTGGATGCTCCCTATGGCGTGCATGTCAATGAAGATGGCCTTCTTTATATATGCCAGGGCAGAAGGCAGGATAAACCCGCCCGCCTCACCATCCTTAACGCGGCCTTTTTCCCTGTTAAGGAAATAGAATTTACGGGATTTGAAGGGGCCGATAGATTCATTCCGCGTCGAGTGGCAATTGGCCACTGTGGAAAAATCTATGTGGCCGGTATAAACTCCAGGGGAATTCTCGTGTTGGACAAAGAGGGCAATTTCCTCGGGCGTCTGACACCATTGGACACGGTATGGAGCACAGAGGAAGAAACCAACCCCGGATCGGAAACCGTACCGAAACCAAGGCAGGGTAAGAGTCCGGTCCTTATTCTCGAAGTCTGCACTGACAGCTCAGGCCGTATCTATCTATTAAGTGAGGAGACAAGCAAGGTTTATATATACGACCGGGAAAAAAATTTCCTTTTCTCCTTCGGCAAGAAGGGTGGGTCTTCCGGCAAGTTAAGCCGTCCAAGGGGTCTCGCAGTGGACGACGAGAGAGATCGAATTTATATTGTAGATTACATGCGGCAGACTATCCTGGTATATGACCTTACGGGCCGGTACCTTTTTGAATTTGGAGGCCAGGGCTGGGGACCAGGCTGGTTCAACTTTCCCACCAGCGCGGCTACTGACAGCTGCGGAAACCTAATAGTGGCGGATTTTTTCAATAACAGGGTCCAAGTGCTAGAAGTACCGATTACCATTCCCGAATTTACCGATGCAGGGGCTGACGAACCGAACTTCCCGGCTGTACCTTCGTCGAAAAAATCCAGATCCCGCTAATCAGGGTTCAAAGGTTCAAAGGTTCAGGGTTCAGGGATTCAAGGTTACATCTTTTCGATAAACCCAGAACCTTTGAACCCTGAACCTCTGAACGAATACAAAAAAAAAGGGATAAGCCTAAAGACTTATCCCCTTTTTTGGTTTTTCAGTTAATTGCGCGTTACATACGCAAATCGTGCGCTATGCTGTGGCAAGCCCCGCACGCTGGATATTTCTTGTGTATTGCTGGATTGTGAGGCGCGTCACCATGACAATCCTGACAAGCCATGAGTTCTTTGTGAGTGGGATGACATTCAGCGCATGCCAATTCCGAATGTTTGGTCTGATGGGTCTTAAGGTCATCAAACGGTACATCATGGCACCCGGCGCATATCATGTTCTTTTCTACTTCCCCGGAATAGGCGATCTGCAAAGGTTCGTGAACAGGATGGCAAGCAAGACACTCCGTCGAGTTCATCGTTACCATTGGGCTGTGATTTTCGTGACACTCCGAACATTCAGGGACTCTGCCATGTTTCTGGGAATGACATGAGGAGCAGTCTTCTTCCGTGTGCATGCTGGGATTCTTGGTCAGGATCTGTGCAATATCAGCATGACATGCCCTGCACTGCAATTCAATATTGGATGGATCCGGTATTGCCGTTACCGGTCTGTGGGGATCGGCGTGACAATCCGCGCACTTTTGAACGGCCTCACTTTTGCCGTGAGGGTCATCATGACAGGCTGAGCATTTTGGCATGATCTCAGCGTAATTATTTTTCAAGGGGTTATACGCATGATAGACTTCGTGGCAATCAGTACATGCAACACCAACATGTTTGCCCCCGTCTTTTTTGATCCTCGTGAATTGATCCGTATGGCATTGAGCGCACTCCCCGCTGGTTAGAGGCGTCACTTTAACATTATAGACACTTACCGTTTGTTCAACGGCTTTCGCAGTTTCCGCCGTTGCCGCAGTTTCAGGCTGAGCAACTTCTCCGGTTTCTAAGGCTGCAGGCCGTTGCTTCACACATCCAAAACAGATGGCGAGAAGAAGCAGACATAATACTCCGATCAGTACTCCAATCCCATTTTTTACCGTCATTGTCCCAGTCCTTTGTTTTAAAAATTTTCTGCTAGTTTGATTCCATTAATCCCAAATATTTCAATATTGCCCATTACTCCCAGATTATTTAGCAAGATTGTGCGCGTCTAAATGGCAATCCAGACAATTCGGCATTGCCTTGTGCTGTGCCGCCGAGTGTGGTTTGCCGTGGCATGTCTCACACTGCGGGACAACAGGATGGACTCCCCTGTGACAAAATGCGCAGGTGAATGTTTTATGTAAGGTGGTGGTCTTGTTCATAAGATCACCATATTCCTCGTGACAGGGCGTGCAGTAAGACCTTGGTGTTTCATTGGCATAATGGATTGTCAATGGCTGATGCACCGGATGGCATCCGAGGCAATCACTTGTTGTTTGACCCTGTGCGTGTGGTTCATGACATACGGAGCAGTCGGGAATTTCTCCATGAGAAGTATGACAAAAAGTACAGTCGACCTCTGTGTGCTTGCTTGGATGGTCCTGAAGTTCTTTGCCCTGTTCCGGATGACAGGTTAGACAAGCTGTGGTGATATTATCGTCAAGTTGTAATGCAAGGGGTTGGTGCGGATCGGAGTGGCAGGAACCGCAGTTGTCCAATTCATAGTGTGGTTCCCCTGAATGGCACATGGCACAATCCGGAATTGCTTCCTTCCCCAGGGGCGGGTGTTCCGTGTGGCAATCCACACACCCCACGGCCGTCTTGTGGAGGCCGCCGTTCTGTTCTATGCTCACAGATTCTGTTTTGTGGCATTTTATACAGTCGGTATTTTGAAGACTTACCGCCTCTTGCGCTATGGCAACAGCGGTAAATGTAATCAAAATTACTGCGGACAAAAAGAATGTGTTTATAATCTTAATAAACGTTGCAGTTTTATTTTTCATTCCTCAGCACACCTTCCTTAACTGGAATCATCCTTTTTTGGATATATTCCAAAAATTGAATTCTCATTCAGTTTTGCCGCAAATTACATTTTAAAAAATGTCTCAATAACGGTAAAGGCAAAAAGTAAATTTTTTTAAAATAATCAAGCCGTTATAATTTCTGGATATCAAAATTTATTCGTCACACTCATATAGAATTACGCAGGCCTGATCTTAACAAGAGTAACATTTCTTTTCTTAGTCATTCAATTAGCAAATTAACCCTGTATTTGTCAAGTAATAACTTCTACCCCTGGATATTTCATATAAGCGCAAGCGAGTTTTGTGACGCAGTTCTGAAGGCTCTTTTGAGCCTTCAGAGGGCAAGCTGTGATCGTCTTTTCTCAGCTATGGGTAGTACTGCCATAGCCGAGAT
>QNAY01000228.1 GCA_003645605.1 Thermodesulfobacteriota bacterium | reverse complement strand
CTTGCACCCTGAGGCTCCGAGAAGCGCAGTCGGGTCAAGTGCCTTGTTCCGGCGCAAGCGCCGGGGCAAGGCACTTGACGTAGTCAGCGCCGCGATTCCCGGCGGCGTAGCCGCCGGGAATAAGCTGATAAGTTGATATGATTATAACTCAACAGCTCAACAGCTTAACAGCTTACCTACCTACCATTGGAGGACATCAAATATGGAGGTTAATACAACGGCGAACGTATGGACCATGATGATCGGGGCAGGACCTGTGGTCAAAATGGTCCTTATAATGCTAGTGGTCTTTTCAATCCTTTGCTGGACCGTAATACTGGCAAAAATCAAGCGATTTCGTCAGGCAAGACTTGGGAATAAAGATTTCGAAAGGCTCTTTTGGGAGAGTTCCAGCCTCACTCAGGCCTACAGCCACGCAAAGTTAATGCCTGAGACCCCTATGGCAGGAGTGTTTCTTGAAGGATATAAAGAGTTGAAGCGTCTTCAGAAATGTCCTAAACCCAGGGATACGGCTATTGGCCTGAGGGTGTGGCTTGAGACCCTGGAAAGAAGCCTTAACAAAGGTATTCAGGAGGAGTTGTCAGCCATGGAACGTACACTTCCCTTTCTGGCAACTACTGGAAATGCCGCCCCATTTATCGGTCTCTTTGGCACTGTGTGGGGAATTATGAGAAGTTTTCACAGTATTGGGCTCAAGGGCTCGGCAAGTCTTGCTACAGTAGCCCCTGGTATCTCAGAGGCCCTGGTTGCTACAGCCGCGGGCCTTGCTGCCGCCATACCCGCAGTCATTGCATTTAATGGTTTTATGAGTTTGATGGGCAGGCTGGAGATTCAACTCCAGGGATTTTCAAATGATTTTTTAAACACTGTGGAAAGGCAACTCCTTCATGGCAAGGGAACTTCTCAGGAACCATAAGAGAGGACTAAATGGCTAATAATTCAGGACAGGGAAACGGGAAACGGCGCTATATGTCCGAAATAAACGTGACGCCCCTGGTAGACGTGGTCATAGTGCTGTTGATCATTTTCATGGTCGCGGCACCAATGATGACCAAGGGGCTGGATGTCAAGCTCCCGAAGACCACGGCCAAGTCTCTTCCCCAAAAGAAGAAAAACATAGTTATTACGGTTAACGATAAGGGGAAAGTCTATCTCAACAAAGTCGCTGTGGACGAAGAGGTCTTAAAACGGCGCCTTGCCGAAATGAAGCACGAGGGACGGGCCCAACAGGTCCTTCTCAAAGCAGACAGGGCCGTTGCCTATGGGACGGTTGCCAGAGTGATGGCCACAATTCGTGAAGCGGGCATAGAGGACCTGGGCCTGGTGACAGAGCCACTGGAGTCTTCTAAAACGAAACATAAACGATCTGAGTCAAAGAAGAATGTCAAAGGGGATAGCAGGTCCGGTTAACGAGAATTGGAAGTCTGCGTTCATAGGGGCCATTGGGATACACCTTGCGTTGGCTGTACTCTCTATAGTTGCGCCCAATTTATGGAAAAGATCTCGACCAATGCCACCGGTATATACTGTTAAACTCTTTGAGACAGTAGATCTGCCCTCGCCAAAGGCTGCTAAACCAAAAAAGCAGGCCCCGATTGTTAAACCAAAACCAAAGATCCAAAAAGTCAAAAAAAAGGAAGCAAAAGTAGAGCCTCCCCCAACAAAATCAAAGCCAAAGCCGAAAAAGGCCGTATCTCTGCGCCCCAAGAAGCCAAAACCGGTTGTCACCAAGGACACAGAAAAATTCTTGAGTAAGCGTTTAAAGAATATTAAAGAACGCGTAAAGGAAAAAGAGTCAGAAGCCCTTATCAAGAATAGATTGAGCGCCATAAGATCCAGTGTTGAGGCCAAGACAAAAAGAACCGCAACAACGGCTGCAGGGGCAGGAGCAGGGTCAGAACAGCAGAATGAAGTACTCAGGTTCTATTGTACCGAGATTTGGGCCAAAGTCCGGAACTACTGGGTTCTTCCTGAGCAACTCCTTGACAAGACCGGCCTGATATCCATTGTGGTGGTTCGAATTGCGCAGGACGGAAGGGTACTCAAGACCGAGTATGAACATAAGTCAGGTCATGCCCTGTTTGACCAGTCGGTTATGAGAGCAGTACAAAAGGCAAGCCCTTTCCCTCCATTGCCCCGGGCCTTGAGACCCGGTCCGCTGGAAATAGGAATCAGATTCAAACCGGGTGAAGTGGGATTATAGTTATAAATTATGAAAGATAAAAATATTTATAAAAAGACATTTAGTTGGATCTTTTGCCTCGTTTTTCTGGTATTCAGCCCCTCTTTGGTTGAGGCAAAGCTTTATATAGATATAACTTCGCCTTATCTGCAAAAGATCCCTATTGCTGTTCCCTACTTAAATGTTACGCCGAACACCTTTGAGAATGACCTCCTTGGCCGAAAGATTTCAAAGGTACTTTCAGATGATCTCATCTTTCATGGATTCTTTTCAGTACTTGATCCAGCCGTCTATGGAGGTAGGCTGAATGTGGACTGGAGTAAATTCCGTCTGGACTATCTGGTCAAAGGTTCCATGGAAAAAAGAGGCGATTCCCTGACAGCCGAACTCAGGCTGTTTGATATGTCAACAGGAGCCATGATACAGGGAAGGCGATATAACGGGAAGGTCAAGGATTGCCGCATGATAGCCCATCGCTTCTGTGACCTCATAGTAATGGCAATAACAGGGAAACACGGAGTAAGTTTGTCCAAGATCACCTTTGTGGCCAAAAAAGACGGCCTCAAAGAAGTCCACACGTCAGACTTTGACGGGTTCAACGTAAGGAGAGAGACTTTTGATAAGGGCATTACCGTATCTCCACGGTACTCTCCAAACGGAAGATATATTGCCTATACATCTTACAGGACAGGAAAGCCATTTCTTTACGTAAAGGACACAAAAACCGGAAAAATATTCAGACTTGCCGCATACTCCGGCCTGAACATAGCTCCTGCATGGCATCCTGACAACCAGCGTCTTGCAGTAACCCTGAGTAAGGACGGAAATCCGGACATATATATTATAGATCTTAAGGGACGGATAAAGACAAGGCTTACCAGGGGACGGGGAATAAATGTCTCTCCAACATGGTCGCCGGACGGAAAACGCCTGGCCTTTGTATCCGACCGTAGTGGCGGTCCACAGATATATGTAATGGATATTCGAACCAAGTCCGCCAAGCGTATTACCTACAAGGGAACCTACAATACAGATCCACAATGGTCCCCCAGCGGAGATCGCATAGTTTACACAGGTAGGGATGAAGGGCAATTCCAGGTATTCAGTATATCACCGGAAGGCGGGGGTCCCATTCAACTTACATGTTCAGGTAATAATGAGAACCCCTCCTGGTCCCCTGACGGCAGGCAGATTTTATTTAGTTCAACCAGAATGGGGCCTAAAAAGGCCCTGTTTGTAATGTATGCCAATGGCAGAGGACAGCGCATGTTGCTGCGTTATTCAGATGGCGTGGAGATAGCCAACTGGGGCCCGAATAGACTTTAGTTCACTTTAGGCACTATTCCGGTTTATCCGGGTTAGGGCTTGGAACCGTTAAAATGGAGCTTGAAGAAAGACATCCGCATCTGTTTTTGGTAAGCGTTCACGCCCATATTGTCATTTCGACCGAAGGGAGAAATCTTAAATGCCCATGACTGTGACATATTATGTGTATCTGCTCACAAATTGGAACAATAAAGTGATGTATCTGGGG
>QNAY01000227.1 GCA_003645605.1 Thermodesulfobacteriota bacterium | reverse complement strand
CCCTCTTTTTGTCATTTCGACCGTAGGGAGAAATCTTTAATGCCTGTATTTTCAGTACGATAAGATTTCTCGCTTTGCTCGAAATGACAGTTTTGGTTAGTTTTCGTTCAGACACTAATTAAGCTGATAAGCTCATAAGCTGATAAGCTCAATGGCTCAACAGCTCAATGGCTCAACAGCTTATCAGCTCAATGGCTCAATAGCTCAATGGCTCAACAGCTTATCAGCTTATCAGCTCAATGGCTCAATAGCTCAATGGCTCAACAGCTTATCAGCTCAATGGGCTCGCCCAAAGGGGACCGGAAGCAAGGACCAGATCACCTTTTTCTACTCCAAGGTGCCTTGCCACCACATCACATTTGGCCTTCAGGAAGAAAAAGATAGGGGCGTTCGAGTCTGACAGGGTTTCGTAATTCCCCTGACCTTTACTGATGATGACAGGGGCTTTTTTGAATAGCTCACGGAATTCCGGGGTACACTGGTCCAAAACAGTACCAGGGGCGGCACACCCGGATGAAATGATGGTTGCTGTTTTGTCAAGGCCTGCTTCCAGGGCGTCTTCTCTGGTAGCATCATTAATAATCGGTTTTTCTCTGACCACATAAGTGACCGTATGTGCCAGGGCCTCTATCAGCAACCGGTCAAAAACCGTCTCCCCTGTGTTGTCACCCAGATAGAGAATCCAGTCCGCCCGGGTTATTGCCTTTTTAAATTCCTCTTCATCCCATCGGCCGAAAGACTGGTCTCTCATTTTTTGAATCTCTGCCTCCAGGTCATAACTTGATGATATTCCGAAATCAATGACATTTCCTATTGTGGCAAGCTGCATAGCAAGTCCCAAAGGGTCTTCAGACGCTGAGACGTTCTTTTTCAACTGAGGATAAAGGGCAAGCGCCTTCTCTGTCCCTTGCTTTTTCACTGTTTTGAAGGGATCTGTTTCGCCTGTATAGCTGTTTATAAGATCATATACCATTACCGCTGTCTTGGGCGGCGGATCATCCAGCTCAATATTTTTTATTTTCCCCCCCAGATCCATCAGCAATCTCAGAATTTTCTCATCGGAAAGGCCCACCAGACGCCCGGTCCTCAATGCCTGGACCATGAAACATGGAATACAATCTAAAAATGTGCGCATAATTTTCCTAAACCTCCTTAATCCATCTCCAGCGAATTCCGCCAGGGGTATCCATTACTTCCACTCCAAGATCCAGGAGTTGCTGCCGGATATCATCTGCTTTGTCCCAGTCACTTGATGCCCTGGCTTCATCTCTCCGGGAGACCATGTCCTGGATTTTCTTTGACAACTCAGGATCAGGGATAGAAATATCCAGGCACCCAAGGACCTTGTCCGTATCCTGCAAGGCATCCATGACATTTTTTGCATCCGTGGGTGAAAGCCTTTGGTTAGAAATGAGCGAGTTTACATGCCTGATCAACCTGAAAATCGCTCCCAGGGCCTTTGAAGTGTTAAGGTCATCATTAACAGCATGGGTAAAGTCGTTTTTCATGGCCTCCAGGGCCTTCTTAATATCCGGTCCCGGTTCTCCAACAGGGTCTTTACCAATAGTAAGGGCCTGGATTTCAGAGACAAAGTAGTCAAGCCGCTTCAATGCTTTTGCTGCTTCTTTCAGATGGTCGTAAGAGAAATGAATGGGCTTTCTGTAGTGTGTCCTGAGCAGAAAAAATCTTACATACCTTCCGGTAAATCCCTTTTGATTTAAATCCCGCAGGGTGACAACATTGCCTGCTGAACGCGACATTTTCTTTCCGTCAACCAGAATAAGCTCACTGTGAATCCAGGTCCGGGCAAGTGGTTGGTTCGTAAGGGCCATTGCAATGGCAATCTCGTTTTCATGATGGGGAAAAATAAGGTCGCAGCCACTGGTATGTATATCGAAAAATTCTCCCAGATAGTGCATTGACATGGCAGCACACTCTATGTGCCAGCCCGGCCTGACCTTCCCCCATTTTGTCTCAAATCCAATTCCCCTCTTGAGTTCATCCAGAGTTACCCGTTTAAAGAGGGTGAAGTCAACAGGGCTGTCCTTCTCGTAGTCGTCAAGATCCACTGTCCTTCCAATGTCAATATTGGAAAGATCCACCCTGGAAAGCCTTCCATATGATGGTAGCTTTGAGATGTCAAAATATACAGAACCGTGTTTGACATATGCATAGCCCGCGTCAACGAGTCGCCCGGTCAGTTGAATCATAGCCTCAACATGGGCGCTTGCTCTGGGATAGCAGGCGGCAGGCCTGATATTCAGGGCAGATACGTCCTCCATAAATGCCTGTGTATAACGGTCTGTAAGTTCCTTTAGACTTATCCCTTGAGACAGGGCGGCCTGGATCGTTTTGTCATCCAGGTCGGTAATATTCATCACGTGGGTGACCTCATAACCCTGATATTCAAGTGTGCGTTTCAAAAGATCCGCAATCACCAGCCTTCTGCAGAGTCCTAGGTGGGCGAACTCATGGACCGTGGGTCCGCAGGAGTAGATCCCGGCCTTCCCAGGGTTTAAGGGCTCAAAGATCTCCTTTCTCCGGGTAAGGGTATTAATAAGTTTCAGGGTATTGGCTTGATCTGCCTCTTCAACCAGTGGAACTGAAAAAATATCCGTGCTCAGGTAACGGTCGCCTCCATCGGGGAAAATCACGACCACAAGGCCCTGTTTAAGTTTCGCAGCCTCTGAAAGGGCCACAGCCATGGCAGCCCCTGAACTCATCCCGACAAAAAGCCCTTCCTCGCGCGCAAGCCTTTTGGTCAGCTCAAAGGCCTCATCTTCGTGCATATTGACAATGTCATCCGGCAGGCGCTTGTCAAAGATCCCCGGCCGGTAGGATTCCTTCATATTTTTGAGTCCCTGGATGCCGTGACCAAAATATGGCTCCACTCCGACTATCCGGACCTTTGGATTGAGTTCTCGAAATCGTTGCGTAATTCCCATCAAAGTGCCGGTGGTTCCCATGGCGGTGACTACTACATCTACCCTGCCATCGGTTTGCTCCCAGATCTCCGGGGCGGTACCATGATAGTGCGCCAGAGAATTGTCAGGATTGTTGTACTGGTCTGTGCAGAAGTAGCGGTCAGGATTTTCAAGCGCCAGCTTGTAAACTGCCTCTATTGCACCATCAGTCCCCAGGCGTGCAGGAGTCAGGAGGATTTCGGCACCGTAGGCCCGCATGATCTGACGACGCTCGATACTGGCCGCCTCGCTCATTGCAATAAGACAGCGATAACCCTTTACAGCCGATACCATCGCAAGACCAATGCCAGTATTACCGCTGCTTGCCTCAAGGATTATCCTGTTTTTTGTGAGTTCTCCCCGTTCTTTCGCCCCTTCAATCATGGAAAGAGCTATGCGATCTTTAATAGAGCCTCCAGGATTAAAGCTCTCCATTTTTGCCAGGATAGTGACTTTCTTGCCGGGATCGATACTGCGAATAGGGACAAGCGGAGTATTACCAATTGTGTCCAGGATATTTTTAACAGGCTTTCTCATTTGTCCCCGATTATTGGATTGATGATTGTTGATTGATGATTGTTGATTTATCATTGCTCTATTGGTAACCGTTCACGGGGTTACAACGCCCTGTTTACCGCAACCCACCGATCTGTAAGCGTTTACAGGGTGCCGCAGATGCGAGGCGTACGGGTACGCAGACGTACTTCCTGTACTTCAAGTGCCCGACAACAAAGCAGATGCGGTGCCCTGTGAACGCTTACAAACGACTATATTG
>QNAY01000226.1 GCA_003645605.1 Thermodesulfobacteriota bacterium | reverse complement strand
CCAAAAATGGTTTTCCTTGACAAGAAGTCATATCATTATCACAGGTTGATTGATTGAAATAACGATAGCATATCCTGTTTTAAGCCATTTTATCAAGTATCAATTCATCTGCATGTATCTATAGGCATTCAAAGATTCGGAAGTTTAAAGGTTCAGGGTTCGCCTGAAATCTGAACAGTTGATTCGTGAGTTCTGCTCAATCCCCTTCTTGCTCTATCTTATACTTACATCCCTTCGCAGGACATTTGAGTATTTTCCCATCGCTCTTTGTATTTTTTTCCACCAAAATTGGGAATCCGCAAAGAGGACACTTTTTGGCCACTGGCCGGTCCCATGTAGCATATTTGCATTTGGGATAGCGGCTACAGCCAAAAAAGGTCTTGCCTGAACGGGAACGCCTCTGAAACAACTCTCCATCACAACTTGGCTCAGGACAAGAGATACCAGTAGAAATGGATTTTGTGTTCCGGCATTCGGGGTATCCCGAGCACGCGAGAAACTCCCCAAAACGTCCTTTTTTGATAACCATTGGTCGACCACACTGGTCACATATTTTATCAGTCGGGATTTCCCTGTCCTGGATTTGAATCAGGCCCTTTTCATCTCTTCTAAAGTCTTTGGTATTCTTACATTCAGGGTATCCTGAGCAAGCAAGAAACTCTCCACTCTTACCGTATTTTATAACCATAGGCGCACCGCACTTATCGCACATGATATCAGTAGAAACGCCTTTTGTTTTGATGGACTTCATTTTCTCCTTGGCAAGGTCAAGGCTTTTGCTGAATGGGCCGTAAAATTTTTCAAGTACCTTTATCCAAGAATTGGAACCATCCTCCACTCCATCAAGATTTTTTTCCATGGCGGCAGTAAATTTTGAATCAAGGATTTCCGAAAAATGTGCAACAAGCAAATCTGTCACTACTAAGCCAAGTGCAGAGGGATAAAAATATCGTTTTTCAAGACGCACGTATTCTTTTCCCTGAATAGTAGAAAGAATATTAGCGTAAGTACTGGGTCTTCCTATTCCTTCTTCCTCCAAAGTTTTTATAAGGCTTGCCTCGGAATACCTGGGCGGAGGCTGTGTAAAATGTTGTTTTGGTTCAATTCCCAGGAGTTTCAGTGGATCATCCTTTGCCAGAGCAGGAAGATCTGTCTTTGCCTTATCCGAACTGTTCCGTCCCTTTTCCTGGGACTCATTTTTCGTCTCTGAATACAGGATGGTAAAACCTGGAAAACGGACAATGGTCCCGACAACTCTGAGTAGATACATGCCGGCCTCTATGTCCACACGGGTTTGATCTAATATTGCCGGACTCATCTGGGAGGCAATAAAGCGTTTCCAAATAAGGTTGTATAGAGCCAAAGCGGCCTTATCCAGATAGGGCGCAACATCCTCTGGAGTCCTGGCAACCGAGGTAGGCCTGATTGCCTCATGGGCATCCTGGGCCATCTTGCCCCGTTTATAAACAGGCGCTCTTTGTGGCACGAAGTCTTTGCCAAATCTCCCATCAATAAGGATCCTGGCCTCCTTTACCGCCTCCTTGGCCACCCTGGTAGAGTCGGTCCTCATATAAGTTATGAGCCCAACCGGACCTTCATCTCCCAAATCAATACCCTCGTATAGTCTCTGGGCCATCATCATGGTCTTCTTAGCAGAAAATCTAAGCTTGCTGGCTGCTTCTTGCTGCATTGTACTGGTGATAAACGGAGGTGAGGGGTATTTCTTTCTCTCTTTAGTCTCAACCTTTGCAACCCTGAAATCAGCCGAGTTGAGGTCTCTCACTACCTCCTGGGCCTTTTCCCCGTCAGGAATTGAGAGTTTTTTACCTTTAAGTGCAATTACCTTTGCCAAAAAGGGAGGCGGGTTGGAACCTTCCAGTTGAGCAGCAACAGTCCAGTACTCTTCCGGCACAAAGGCCTGAATTTCCCTCTCTCTGTCACATATTATGCGAACCGCTACTGACTGGACTCGTCCTGCTGAAAGGCCTCTTTTTACCTTATTCCAGAGCAAAGGAGATATTTTATATCCAACCAGCCTGTCCAGGATACGCCTTGCCTGCTGGGACTCGTATTTGTTTTTGTTCAGCTTCTCAGGGGATTTAATAGCCTTCTTGATCGCCTGTTCAGTCAATTCGTGGAACATCACACGATGGAACTGTCTGGCTTTTCCCCGCTTGGCCTGGAGTTCCTCTGCTATATGCCATGCTATGGCCTCTCCTTCCCGATCCGGGTCAGGGGCCAGATATATGTTATCCACTTTGGATGCGGCAGACTTAAGCTCTTTAATTATTTTGTTCTTACCACTGATTATCTCGTATTCCGGCTTAAAGTTATCTTCGACATTAACGCCCAAACGTTTCTTGGGAAGATCCTTCACATGGCCTACTGAGGCCCTGATATCAAAGTCCTTGCCCAGATAGCGCTTAATGGTCCGCACTTTGGTTGGAGATTCTACAATTACTAAACCCTTTTTCATGAAATCACTCTCACTTAAGTTGATATATTTGGCCTGGGAAAGCCTGAATCAGGTCTTTTAGCTCCATTTGTAGTAAAAGTCCACTGACCTGGCCAACAGACCGCCCGCATAGATTAGCAATATTGTCTATATGTTGTGGATAGGGCTCAAGTTTGTCAAAGACATTTTGTTCATCAGGAGAAAGCTCTGGTCGCTCTTTGGAAACGCTTGGCATAAGCTCTTTATCATGCCCTTGTTTTTCCGCGCCAAGCTCCTCCATTATGTCCGTAAAATTTTCTACCAACCGCGCTCCCTGCTTTATAAGCCAGTGTGTACCCCTGCTCCTGTAAGAATAAATACTCCCAGGAACCGCCATTACCTCCCTACCCTGGTCTAAGGCGCAGGAAGCAGTGATCAGAGACCCACTTTTCATATTTGCCTCGACTATTACGACTCCATAGGAGAGACCACTGATTATTCTGTTACGGATTGGAAAATTTCTTGCCTCCGGAGATGAGCCGGGAGGTAATTCAGTAATCACAGCCCCATGATCCGCTATGCGATGAACAAGATCTGTGTTTTGCCTGGGATAAGCTACGTCTATACCGCATCCCTTTACAGCTATTGTGTTGCCACCCGACCTGACGGCCGCTTCGTGAGAAGCAGTATCTATTCCAAGGGCCAGTCCTGAGACTACTGTATAGCCGTGTTGCACAAGTTCAGATGAAAGCATCCGGGCAACATCCAGCCCATAGGAACTGGGATATCTTGAACCGACAACAGCCACCGCTCTCTTTTTTAGAAAAGAGGGATTACCGATACCATGAAGTAGTGCCGGCGGGTTTTGTATCTCATTCAAGAACGGTGGATAGTCCTTGCTCAAAAAAGTCATGGTCCATGCGCCGACCTTGTCAAGGACATCAATGCTGCGCTCAAGAGCTTTTTCATCAGGACCTTTTGCCAGGACGTCTCGAATCTGAACAGACAATCGCGCTATCTCTGAAAAATCAGCAGGCCCGGCCCCCCATACCGCTTTAGCTGAGCCGAAGTGTCCTACAAGCCGTCTCAGGGTTATGTTCCCGACACCGGGTACCAACTGAAGCCCGATCCATGCTTTAAGCTCCTCAAGTTCCATGGAAGTCATTCTCCTCGCCTCTTATAAATCCTATATAGTGCCTGAACGAAAACCCCTCTTTTTGTCATTTCGACCGTAGGGAGAAATCTTTAATGCCTGTATTTTCAGTATGATAAGATTTCTCGCTTTGCTCGAAATGACAGTTTTGGTT
>QNAY01000225.1 GCA_003645605.1 Thermodesulfobacteriota bacterium | reverse complement strand
GATGCAAACGGTTCAAAACGCCATTGACTTTATCAAAGAACATGGAGAACAGTAAACCACAAAAAATACCGGCAATTAAAGGCCGACATTATATATCGACATGATAAACCAAAACCAGAACAGAAGGGTAGCAGTAACAGGTCTTGGTCTTCTTTGCCCTGTGGGTATCGGGGTTGAGGTTGGCTGGGCGAATCTGATAGCTGGAAAGTCCGGCATAGGTCCTGTTACCCGTTTTGATATAAAAGGCTATCCTTCACAGATTGCCGGAGAGGTGAAGGGCTTTGAACCGGTTGATTTCATGCCTGAGAAGCTGGTTAAACGGATAGATCCTTTTGTAAGACTGGGTGTAGCCGCAGCCCGGATGGCCGCTGAAGACGCTGAACTTAAAATCCCGAAGGACGAGGCCTCAAGAGCCGGTGTTATTACCGGATGCGGTCTTGGCGGACTTGGATCAATTGAATACTTCAGGGATGTCCTTGTTAATAAAGGCCCCAAACGCGTGAGCCCGTTCTTTATTCCCATGGCTATACCTAATATGGCCTCCGGCCAGATCTCAATAATGTGCGGAGCAAAGGGTCCCAATACTGTAGTATGCACTGCCTGCGCAGCAGGTAGCCATGCCATAGGAGACGCCTTTAAGACAATTCAGCGAGGTGCGGCCGATGTGATGATATGCGGTGGCACTGAATCAGTGATAACACAACTGGCATTTGCGGGTTTTGGTAATATGAAGGCCCTCTCTACAAGGAATGAAAGACCTGAACAGGCCTCAAGGCCCTTTGATAAGGATCGCGACGGGTTTATAATCGGCGAGGGTGCAGGTATCCTAATCATCGAGGAGCTGAATCATGCCCTGGAAAGGGGTGCCGATATCCGGGCAGAGATAGTTGGATACGGGCTTACCGGAGACGCCTATCATATTACAGCCCCGCCCGAGAATGGAAACGGAGGTGCCAAGTGCATGTCCATGGCCCTTGAGGACGCGGGGCTCAACTATCAGGACATAGACTACATAAATGCCCACGGTACCAGTACTCCACTCAATGATCTATGTGAAACAAGGGCTATAAAGACGGTCTTCAAGGACAGGGCAAAAGAGATACCGGTGAGTTCCACCAAATCCATGACAGGACACCTGTTGGGAGGTACAGGGGGGGTTGAGGCTGTCTTTTGCGTAAAGACCATTGAAGACGGGATTATCCCACCAACAATCAACTATCAGACCCCGGATCCGGAATGCGACCTTGACTATGTGCCGAATAAGGCACGGAGTCAGTCCGTTGATGTGGTTATGTCCAATTCCTTTGGGTTCGGCGGGACTAATGCCGTGCTGATCTTCCGCAAGTATCGGTAAGGCACATATCCGTAAAAATTTAACCGTTTGCACTTCTTGGCAATGAGTAAATAATTACATGAAGATAGCTATCGGTTCGGATCACGGTGGATTTGAACTAAAAGAGAAAATACGCAGCTTACTTATAGGACTTGAACATGATGTCCGGGATCTGGGCTGTTACTCTCCGGATTCCGTTGACTATCCGATACAGGGCCGTGAGGTTGCAAAGTCCGTGGCATCCGGTCAGTGTGAACGGGGTGTCCTGATCTGTGGAACCGGCATAGGCATGTCCATAGTCGCCAATCGCATAACAGGTGTCAGGGCTACCCTATGCCATGATCTTTTCACTGCCGAGATGAGCCGGGAGCACAACGATTCAAACATACTCTGCATGGGTGGAAGGGTAATAGATCCAGAGCTTGCTGAAGAGATGGTCAAGGTGTGGCTTATGACTCCTTTCAAAGGTGGACGTCACAGTCGCAGGATCAATATGATTGACTCATTGGAATACGAAAATGATTCATTTGAAGCGCACTGATCCCGAGATCTTTCAGGCCTTCAGGGCCGAAATAGAACGGCAGACAGAGCAGCTTGAGATGATAGCCTCGGAAAACTTCGTGAGCGAAGCGGTCATACAGGCAGAGGGCAGTGTCTTCATAAACAAGTACGCCGAAGGCTACCCTGGGAAAAGATACTATGGCGGATGCGAGAACATGGACGTGGTGGAGAAGCTTGCCATTGACCGCCTGAACCAGCTTTTCGGATCAGAGTATGCCAACGTACAGCCCCACTCAGGTACTCAGGCAAACATGGCAGTATACTTTGCGGTTCTCAACCTGGGTGACTCCATCCTGTCAATGGATTTGGCGCACGGAGGACATCTCTCCCATGGTCTGCCGGCTAGTTTTTCAGGACGGTTTTTCAAGATAGCTCACTACGGCGTAAGTCGGGAAACCGAAGCCATAGATTATGACCAGGTTGCAGAAATTGCGGGAAAACACCGGCCTAAGCTCATTATTGCCGGAGCAAGCGCCTATCCCCGCATTCTGGATTTTGCGTCTTTCAGAATGATAGCCGACGAAGTTGGGGCCTATCTCATGGTAGACATGGCCCATATAGCCGGACTTGTGGCATCAGGTGTTCATCCGTCCCCAGTCCCATTTGCAGACTTTATTACCTCCACGACCCACAAGACTATGAGAGGTCCCAGGGGCGGAATCATATTAGCTATGGGAAAGTATTCCCGATCCTTGAACAGCCAGATCTTCCCGGGCATTCAGGGAGGTCCTTTGATGCATGTGATCGCCGCAAAGGCCGTAGCCTTTAAAGAGGCATTGAAAGACGATTTCAAAATATACCAGCAGCAGATTGTTTCAAACGCAAAGACCCTTGCAAAGACCTTGCGGGATCGAGGATTCCGTCTAGTCTCAGGGGGCACGGACAATCACCTTATTCTTGTGGATCTTTCAGGCAAGGGTCTCACCGGAGCGAAGGCAGAGGGTGTGCTGGAGCGGGCCGGTATTACGGTAAATAAAAATACTATTCCCTTTGATACCCGTTCCCCGAGTGTCGCGAGCGGTATCCGGATCGGGACCCCTGCAGTGACTACGAGAGGGCTCAAAGAACAAGAGATGGAAGAAGTAGGTAACTACATCTCAGAACTCTTGAACCAACCTGAAGACGATAAGTTGATTGGAGATATTAAAATAAAGATTCGGTCCCTGTGTGAGAGATTTCCGCTATATTCCGAACGTCTGGCACGATATGATATTGGCTGATTGCACTATTCCGGTTTATCCGGATTAAAAAATATGGAAAAAAACACCAAAAATACCAGGCCGTCCTGGGATGCCTACTTTATGTCCATTGCCCACCTGGTTGCCCAGAGGTCCACGTGCCTGCGCCGTAAAGTAGGGGCAATTCTTGTAAAAAATCGTCGCATCCTGGCAACAGGCTATAACGGAGCCCCAAGTGGCTTGACACACTGTCTTGAAATAGGTTGCCTGAGGGAGAAACTCAAGGTCCCTTCGGGTGAGAGGCATGAACTCTGTAGAGGGCTTCACGCTGAACAAAATGTAATTATTCAAGCTGCACACCATGGGATTTCCGTAGCCAACTCGATTTTGTATTGCACTAATCTGCCCTGTGTTATATGCACAAAAATGCTGATAAATGCCGGTATCCGGGCCATCTATTACGCAAAAGGCTATGCAGACCCAATGTCCCGTGATATGTTGGCAGAAGCCGGAATAGATCTTATAGAATTCCGGGAAACTAATTAGTATCTGAACGAAAAGGCCGTTCAGATACAATTTTGAATTCTATTTGAATTCTAAATGTTGAATTAAAAAAAGGAAGTAACATTAATATGTTAATTGTCCATGGCCTACACTGAACAAACATAATTT
>QNAY01000224.1 GCA_003645605.1 Thermodesulfobacteriota bacterium | reverse complement strand
CAACGCCATGGCGCGAGAAGGTTGCTGGCGAAAGAAATCATCCGGTCTCAAACGGCTATTGATAGGACCTGCCAGGGAAAGGATACGGCTGTGGTCTCAGGCGGCAATGCAGGTATATACGGAATGGCCGGATTAGTGCTGAAACTTTTGGCCGGACGGGCCTTATGGGGGATGTGAAAGTGGAGGTGATACCGGGTATTCCGGCACTGTCCGCTGCTGCCGCCCTCCTGGGTGCTCCGCTGATGCACGATTTCGCTGTTATCTCTCTGAGTGATCTCATGATTCCATGGCAGGTGATCCGGCAACGGGTGGAGGCCGCGGCCAGGGCCGATTTTGTCCTGGTTATTTACAATCCCAAGTCTAAAAAAAGAGACTGGCAATTAGAAGAGGTGCGAGAGTTGATCCGGAAGTATCGGGGCGACCATATGCCGGTGGGAATTGTGAGAAATGCCATGAGACAAGGGCAATCCGTACAGATTACGACGCTTTCTCATCTGGATGTAACAGGTGTGGACATGCTCTCTATCCTTGTGGTAGGCAATTCCAGGACCCGATTGATAGGCGGGAAGATGGTGACGTCAAGAGGATACCTGGAGAGGTATGGTACTAAAATTCTATAAGAAGGAGTTAGCAGTAAAGATGTGGAAGCAAGCAGCCGAACAAATTCAACCCCTTTCCAGGAGTTGGCTCGACCGGGCCAGGACAAGGCTTGATAATTTAACCAAACCCAGAGGCAGCTTGGGGTCCCTGGAGAAGATGGCGGAACGGGTTGTTGCAATCCGTCAGGAAGAGGTCCCGTCCCTCAGAAAAAAGGAGGTCCTTGTTTTTGTAGGCGACCATGGTGTTGTATCAGAAGGGGTTAGCGCTTATCCGCAGGAGGTCACGGCCTTGATGGTCGGGAATTTTCTTGCAGGAGGTGCGGCGATCAATGTGCTTGCGCGCTGTGCCGGGGCGGAGGTATCGGTGATCGACATCGGTATGAAGGAGGATCTCCAAAAGGCCGACGGTCTGATAAGAAGAAATGTAAGGAGAGGGACCGGAAATATTGCCAAAGGACCGGCAATGATGTTAGACGAGGCGGAAAAGGCCATTAATGTGGGTGTGGAGATGGCCGGAGAGGCATACGAGAGAGGAGTTTCCATGATAGCAACCGGAGATATGGGCATAGGAAATACCACTCCGTCCTCCGCACTCTTTTCATCCCTGCTTCCGGCGGATGTTGTTGATGTAACGGGGAGGGGGACAGGTATTGATGAGGAAGGGGTTAAGCACAAGGTCCGGGTGATAGAAGAGGCCCTGAAGGTCAACCGTGCCTCTATGAAAGATCCGGTTTCAACCCTTGCAGCCTTGGGAGGGTTAGAGATTGCGGGGATCTGCGGACTCTGTTTGGCGGGCGCAGCACGCCGCATGATCGTTGTGGTGGATGGTTTCATATCGAGTGCGGGCGCTTTGGTGGCCATACGCATGAATCCGGTCGTCAAAGATTACCTTTTCTTTTCCCACCAGTCCTCTGAAAAGGGGCACCAAACTTTTTTTAAAAAGGAAGGTATACGCCCGGTCCTTGACCTTGATCTCCGTCTCGGAGAGGGGACCGGGGCGGCTTTGGTCATGCAACTGATTGAAGACTCGGTAAAGATCTATAATGAAATGGCCACCTTTGAAGAAGCAGGGATAGCACCAGGGGCATGAGAGGAGAAGCCGGAAATCAGGGGCCTGAAGAGGGAAGAAAATCACCAATTAGAGGACTGGGAGGTGCTATCACGACCCTGACCCTGGTTCAATGGCCTTGGAGGGAGAGCGAAGATCTTTCTGATTCCCTTCCGTGGTTTCCTTTGGTGGGCCTTTTTGTTGGCCTGATACTTTATGGAATAGGCCGCACGTGGAGCTTGCTCCCGTTTATTCAATGGCCGGCAGGTGCCGCCCTTGTCATGGTAGCCGTTGAAGTATGGCTGACACGTGGCCTGCACCTGGACGGGCTGGCCGATTGGGCCGATTCGGCCGGAGGTCTCTTTGACAGGGAAAAAAGACTCGCCATAATGAAGGATGTTCGCGTAGGCACCTTTGGGATACTGGCCCTGATATTGGTTTTGGCAGCTAAATGGCTTGCCTTTGAAAGGCTGTTGTCCTCAGCCTCCATCATCTGGCTTCTGAGCGTATTCACGCTTTCGAGGGGTATGATGGTGGAATTGATCACCACGTTCCCCTATGCGAGAACAGGTGAAGGTATGGCCAGGCCCTTTGTGGATGGGGCCTCTCAAAAACACAGAATTGTATCACATTGCCTTTCCCTCGGATTTTGTCTGATCTATGGTCCTCTGGGGTTCGCGCTTTTTGGTTTGGCCGGGTTTATCACATGGCTGTTCGGGGCGTATTGCCGGCATCAGTATGGAGGGATCACAGGCGACCTCCTTGGAACAACCAATGAAATAGTAGAAGTCGGTCTCCTAATGACATGCGCTTTGCCGGGGAAAACGATCCTTAGTTATACAGGGTGGTCATGGATTTTTTAATGAAAACGAAGGCCCGGTATCGACATGGTGGGACCCCTGAGTTTGATTTGCGCCGGTTAAACTTGCCAGACAAGCGGGTACTTGACTTCAGCGTTAACATTAATCCCCTGGGCTTACCGATGATCGTTAGAGAGAAATGGCCGGAGTTCTTTTTGGCTATTAAGAACTATCCAAGTATTCATGGGGATGGAGTGGCCCGATACTACGAAGGCAAATTCGGCATACCCTCCCGAAATTTCCTGGCAGGAAACGGTTCCACTGAGATGATCTATCTGGTGCCAAGGGTATTTCGTTTCGGACACGTATTGATCGTTACGCCTTCATACCATGACTATGAGCGAGCTTCCTTGCTATCGGGTACCAGGGTAGAAAGGTATCCGCTTTCACCTGAAGAAAAGTTTTCCTCACCCGGTTTGGACAGGCTGGTACAGGCGCTCAAGAATGTGGATGCCATGTGGATGGGACGGCCCAACAATCCCACTGGCATGCTGGTTCCAAAGGAGCTTGTCCTGGAGCTTGCCGGGATGTTTCCCCAGAAATGGTTTATTATCGATGAGGCATTCATACAGTTTGTGGACAGGTGGGAAGAACAAAGCCTTCTTTTGGAAGATCCAAGACCGAATATCCTTATTATCCATTCGCTCACGAAGTTTTATGCCCTCGCCGGACTCAGGCTGGGGGGCGTTGCGGGGTCTGTTGGGGCCATTTCGCGCTTAAGGCAGGCAAAGGAGCCATGGACCGTCAACGGAGTGGCGGAGAAAATCGCGCCGCTGCTCCTTGCATGCGCCGGTTACGAGCAGGAGGCCCGTTCTTTGGTGGCAAAGGAATACAAGAAAATCTTTCAGAAGCTTGAATTGATGGATGGAATTACTCCATTCCCCTCAACTGCAAATTTTCTCCTCTGCCAGTGGTACAAAACCAAGGACCTGGATGATCTGATGCGCCACCTTCTCTCCAGGGGTGTATATATTCGGGACTGTCAAAACTTTCCTGGCCTCGAAGAAGGCTTTTTTCGAGTGGGTTTTAGGGCTCCCAGGGAAAACGACCTGCTGCTTTCGTTACTTTCCTCTATCTAGAAGAGATCTTTTTGGAGACTATGATCGGGCATGATTGAACTGGCAGGTATAATCTTTTTCGGTTTTCTGTTTGATGTGTTCTTTGGGGATCCGCACTATAGATACCACCCCATCAGAATCATTGGCCAATGCATCACACTTTCCGAGAAGGCCCTACGACACTT
>QNAY01000223.1 GCA_003645605.1 Thermodesulfobacteriota bacterium | reverse complement strand
TCTGCCGACAGGTCCGGCGGCCGGAGAGATATTCACCTCCAAGGTCGTTGACCGGAGCCATGAGGAACTGGCCCGGCGGGACTTTATGGCCGTCTGCCCGCCTTTCTTTTTAAAAGACGAGGACGGCACCATTATTGATCCGGTACACGGGATCAATCAGGACCGGCCCTACAGCCCGAAGAAGACCTGCGGGGCCTGTCACGACTATGATCTCATCACCAGTGCCTATCACTTTCAGCAGGGAAAAAACGAAAAAATAAAACCAGAGCTTGCGGCCGCCTATTCCTGGATGTTGAGCCCTGGAAATTACGGAGGCAGGTACTGTACAGTTGCCCCGAACTTTCGCCAGTTGGCGAAAAAGAAAAACAAGGACGCCCGGGAGATCGATCTTTCATCCTTTGAGTTTGCCAAGGCTTGCAGTGGCTGTCACCCGGGTGGTGGACCTCTTGAGTACGACAGAGACGGAAACCGTTATGACCGCTATGCAAAGGACCCTGTAAACCACATTGTCCCCGGCGGGGAAAACGGCTTTGATGGAGACTACTTCAAGTCCTTTTGGGCTGAATCAGGCGTCCTGGAGGCGGACTGTCTCTTGTGTCACCTTCCCTCATATGATCATAAGGCAAGAGAGGCCCAGATCAAGGCACTGAACTTCCGCTGGGCCGCATCGGCAGGGGCGGATTTCGCGGCTGTAGAGGGAACGGTGGCCCAAAATACTGTGCCTACTGTCAAATACAAGAAAGAAAGATTTCAGCCTGACGGAAAGGTAGCCCTAAACATCGTTAAAGAAGTGCCTGAAGAGAAGTGTTTAAACTGCCATCTGGAGCCTGACTGGAAAAAGAAAGGAGAGCCCTACAACCAGCGTACCGACGTTCACTTGCGGGCCGGACTCAAATGCGTGGACTGTCACGTCACGGGAAGATCCGCCACCGATGAGAGAATAGCCGGGCGGGAAAGACATGAGATCGGCAAAGGCGACGACCCGACAGGACTTGTAAGGGATGACCTGGATAATTCCATGCGAATCTGCAGGGACTGCCACATGGAAGGGCTGCTCAAGGCCCCGGTACCAAGGCATGCCGGTCTTCCTCCCAGGCATCTTGATAAAATTGCTTGCCAGACCTGTCATATCCCGCAGCGGCAGGTAAAAGCTGCCCTCTTGCAGGACAGCACGGTCTTCAATACCGCTCCACGAATCGCCAAGGCGGGGAAACGGATATGGACTTTCTACGGACCGGACATGAAGCCCTGGAACCTCTATGGTGAAGCCAGCTCTTTTACTAACAGGCGGGAGCCGCTATTCCTCTACGAGCCGGTCAGGGCTTGGTATAAGGGGCAGATATATCCCATGAACCGGATCGACAGCATCTGGATCGGAATCCTTGAACCAGATGGGAAGGGCCTGGATCAGCCCTATATGAAAGATCTCTATGCCATGTGGACTGCGCATCTCAAAGACCCTGCGAATAGCTTTCCTGAACTCGGCAAGATTACAGACGATAATGGAGACAGTGTTTCTGAGGCCAATCGCCCTGAAGAGATCCAAGGGCTCCTTGCAGCGGTGAAGAGGTATCTGGTCTCTCAGAGAGAGCCCCTTGATGGCAGACACGTGATCCTCGTCTCAGGCAGCCGCTATACCAAAGACGGCATAACCTGGAAAGGTCTCTATTTCACACCAAAGCCGTGGGAATATACCGTCTATGCCTCCACGTTTAAACTCAGCCACGGTATTTCTCCTGCAAGTTCGGCCCTGGGGGCGGGCGGATGCACTGACTGCCACGGCTCATGCTCTTCATTCTGGACAAGGCCTGTAATGAAAGAGCCCTTCAACGGCGAAAGTGCAATGCCGATCTTCGAGCCCAACTCAGTGCTGCTTGGGATGTCATCTCTTGCAGTAAAGATGAGCGGGTTCAGACACGAGATCCTTGAGCCCCTCCTTTTTTACGGCACGTTGACCCTGCTTGCCGGACTGCTGTTTTTTGCAGTCCTCTGCGGAGGAGCCATAGAGTACCGCGGTGCCAACGGAATTCTCGCAGACCCTGGCCACCGGCTGATGCTCGGGATACTTGGGACCATCCTTTTGGGACCTGCCATCATCGTCTTGTTTGGAGAATTGCTCCCCAGCCAGGCAATGGGGGTCCTGGAAGTATTCCACGAGGGCGTAGGTATAGTTCTAGTGGGATCTGCCTTCTGGCTGCTTGTCAGCTCCAAATCAGAAAAAGGAGCGTTCTTCTGGCTGGGAATACTGGGAGTTGCCTTTATGACCGTTACAGGAGCGATCCTCATGACGACTGATGCCATAAGTATCAGACAGATCGTGTTTACCCTCCACGACATCGGGGCTGTGGTCTTTTCCACCCTTGCGGCAAGTGTATTTCTTCTGACGTTCTTGAGGGCGCGGAGAAAAGGATGAACTCGGAGGTATGACATGGCAATAGGAGCAGCAGGCAGACTTTCATTTATCGATCGTTATCTGACTCTCTGGATATTCCTGGGCATGGCTGTTGGAGTCGGCACCGGATACATTTTCCCAGTAGTCAAGGATTTCATCAATGCCTTTCAGGTGGGAACCACAAACATCCCCATTGCCGTAGGGCTGGTCCTCATGATGTACCCGCCCTTGGCCAAGGTGAAATACGAGCAGTTGGGACAGGTCTTTCGTAATTTCAAGGTCCTTGCCCTCTCTTTGGTTCAGAACTGGGTGATCGGCCCCATCCTCATGTTTATTCTGGCGATCGCCCTCCTTTCCGGGCATCACGAATACATGGTTGGGCTGATTATGATAGGGCTTGCCCGCTGTATTGCCATGGTCATCGTATGGAATGATCTCGCCGCCGGAGATCGGGAATACTGTGCGGGACTCGTGGCATTTAACTCTATTTTCCAGGTGCTGTTTTTTTCCTTCTATGCCTATATCTTTATCACCGTGCTTCCCCAATGGCTGGGAATCAAAGGTTCGGTGGTCGATATTTCCATAGGCCAGATCGCCGAGAGCGTTTCATCTACCTTGGCATTCCCTTCTTGGCGGGTATCATCACCAGGGTGATTGGGATTAAAACCAAAGGCAGAGCCTGGTATGAGGAAAAATTTGTCCCGGTTATCAGTCCTATCACCCTTATCGCCCTGCTCTTCACCATTATCGTAATGTTTTCCCTCAAGGGCGAGTATATTGTCCAACTGCCATTGGACGTAGTGAGAATTGCGATTCCCCTAGTCATATATTTTGTGACCATGTTTTTTGTGTCCTTCTATCTTTCAATGAAAGTCGGAGCCACCTATGAACAGTCCACGACCCTGAGCTTTACCGCCGCATCGAACAACTTTGAGCTGGCTATAGCCGTGGCAGTTGCGGTTTTCGGCATCGACTCGGGGCAGGCATTTGCAGCAGTCATAGGTCCCCTAGTCGAGGTCCCGGTTTTAATCAGTCTTGTCAATGTAGCCCTCTGGTTCAAGAAAAAATATTTCCCCTTTGCCGTTGAGACTCCCACAGGGGTATGCCACGTCACTTGCAAGCCTTGATGAACTCATACTTTTCAGGAAAAAACCCATGGAGGTGATGGCTGAGATGAATCTTGCTATTCCGTTTTTACGTTCTGCATCGAGACGCTAAGGAAGACGACATGGGGCCATTGGGGACGTCCGTGAAATTTGGACTTTCCTTTCCGGCAGGGGTATGATAACCTTGCAGCATGCCAAGAAGCTCCCGCATAGATGCCCCTGGCGCCCTCCATCACATCATCATCAGGGGAAT
>QNAY01000222.1 GCA_003645605.1 Thermodesulfobacteriota bacterium | reverse complement strand
CTGGTAACAACATAGGCGGACCTGGGTTCACCATCCATTAAAGCCATTTCTCCGAAGTATTCATGTGGCCCAAGAATAGATAGGACGATCTCTTTACCTTCCTCATCATTCATTGTCACCTTTACCTTCCCGCTACTGATAAGGTACAGAGAATCAGTCCTGTCTCCTTCACTGAATAAAATCGTGTTTTTCGGAAACGTCTTCTTGACGGCGACCTTTCTCAAAATATCCCGCTCGTCGTCATTAAGACCGGAAAATAAAGGGATGTTTTCGAATATATCTATCTGTTTCAATGTGTTAATCTCATGCCTTGTAATTTCTCAATAAGTCCGGGCAATACACTGTCACCGGCGCCTCCTGTCATTGCGAGGAGCCTTAGCGACGAAGCAATCTCCTTGCTATGGAAGAGATTGCTTCGCTTCGCTCGCAATGACAGCCCCGGACTTATTGAGAAGTTACCATGCCTTCTCCATTCAGAACTCACGACTCAACGGGTCTGAACCTTTGAACCCTGAACCTATGAACCCGTAAACGGTTACTTTATTTCAAACACATTTCTCTCCTGCAAAGGCATGAATCTGGGCCATGATGGCCTCGTCCGTAAATCCGCCCATACTGATGGCAAGTGTAGGACAATGTGATGCACATATTCCACAGCCCTTACAGGATGCGGTTATGGTCTCTGCCTTGCGCCGCTTATTTACCTTGAAAAGGCGAATAGCATTAAAGGGGCAAAGGCTTTCGCAGATTCCGCAACCGATACAGACGTCTTTGTTGACTCTGGAGACTATGGGAGCAACCGCTGCTTTCCCTTTTGCCATGGGTATGGCGGCCTTTGCTGCGGCTGCTTTTGCCTGGGCTATTGATTCATCAAGGGATTTAGGGCCATGGGCCAATCCGCAAAAATAAATGCCTTCCGAAGCCAGTTCAACCGGCTGCAGTTTCACGTGGGCTTCAAGGAAAAAACCTTCCGGAGTCAGAGGAGTCTTTAAGACTTTGGCCAGGGCCTCATTGCCATCTGGGGCAATGCCAACGGATAGCACCACAAGGCACGCGGATATATCAATCTCATCTTTTAGGAGACGGTCAAAGCCCCGGACCTTAATTTTCCGGTCCTTCTCTATTACCTCAGGCCTGCGGTCAGGCTCGTATCTTATGAATATTACGCCTTTTTTTCTGGCTTCCCGGAACAGATCTTCAGAGAAGCCATAGGTGCGCATATCTCTGTAGAGGCAATAGATTCTGAGGTCTGGTTTAATTTCTTTGAGTTTAAGCGCATTTTTAATGGCCTGAGTACAGCACAGCCGGCTGCAGTGACTCATATCTTCCCCGCGGCTGCCCACGCACTGAATCATGACAACATTTTTTACATTTTTTAGTACGTCCTTACCCTTAGCCAAACTTGCTTCAAGTTCAAGCTGGGTAATTACCCGGTTATTCTTGCCATATTGGTAAGACTTGGGGCTGTATTCCCTGCCTCCGGTGGCAAGGATTATCACACCGTGATTAACAACCACGGCATGTTTTCCCTGAACAATGGAAGAGGTAAAATTACCCAAAAAACCGGAGACGCCCTCCACCTGAGCCTGCAACATTACCCGGATCCTGGGATGTCCGTTCACCCTCTTTATCAGGTCATCCAGGATTTTCGATGCCTCTTTGCCGTCCATGGTCCATACAAGCCGTCTCAGATTACCCCCCAGTTGATCGCTTCGTTCCACCAGCACGCACTCAAAGCCCTGGTCTGCGATGCTGAGTGCTGCCGTCATGCCCGCTGCACCGCCTCCTATCACTAAGGCACTAGGCGACACGTCTACAGTTGTCTGTTCCAGAGGTTCCAGGAGCCCTGCCTTGGCCACTGCCATCCGGACAACATCCTTGGCCTTTTCAGTTGCGGCCCTTGGTTCCTGTGAATGGACCCAGGAACACTGATCCCTGATGTTGGCCATCTCGATGAGCGCCGGGTTTAAACCAATTGACTTTAAGGTCTCCTGGAAAAGGGGTTCATGGGTGCGGGGGGAACAGGCGGCGATGACGACACGGTTAAGCCGATTTTCCTTTATCTTATCAGCTATGCCCTTCAGGGCATCCTGAGAACAGGAGTAGAGGGGGTCCTTGCAAAATACTACACCCGGCAACGTACCTGCATAATCTCTGACTGCTTTAACATCCACAACACCGGCAATATTTGCCCCGCAGTGACAGACAAATACACCTATCCTGGGTTTTTCAGACGCAAGGGCCTTGTCCTCTTCAGGGTATGATATGGTGACAGTGCGGGTATTCCGGACTTCTGACAGGAGTTCCGAGGCCATGGCTGCCACACCGGATGCCTGGGTGACACTCTCCGGTATGTCCTTGGGTCCCTGAAAGGCCCCTGCCACATAGACCCCGTCACGGCTTGCAGCAAGGGGTGAATCCACAGATGTCTTACAAAATTCGTAGTGATTGAGCTCTATGCCGGCAATCTCAGCAATTGCCTTTGCGTCCTTTGGGGCATTAAGTCCTTCTGAGAGGACCACCATATCAAATAGTTCTGAACCGGATTTTCCGTCATCTGTCGTCCAGGTAAGGGCAAGCTGTCCATCTACCTGGTCTACCCTGGGAATTCTGGCCCTTATGACCCTGAGTCCGTACTTATCCTCAGCCCGCTCCCTTGCGGCATCAAAGCCTTTACCTTGGGTCCGGACATCCATGAAGAAAAGGGCGATGTCAAGGTCCGGATTATGCTCCTTTGCAACAGAGGCCTCTTTTATGGCATACATGCAGCAGACAGTGGAACAGTAACCATTCCCGCATGTTTCGTCCCTGGAACCTACGCACTGGAGAAATGCGATTTTCTTAAGCGGTTTTTTGTCGGAGAGGCGGACTATGTGACCCTCTGTCGGCCCTGAAGCGCAGGTCAATCGTTCAAACTCCATGCTTGTGACCACATTGAGAAAACGTCCATAACCGTATTTTTCCAAAACAGATTGATCTATCCTGCCAAACCCCGGGGCCAGGACCACAGCTCCAATGTCCAGGTTCAGCTCCCTGGGTTTCTGGCTGAAATCTATAGCCTGGGCCGTGCATGTCTGGGCACAGAGATTACAGGTCTCATAGTTTATTCTCAGGCAGGCCTTGGGGTCTATGTAGTAGCTGGATGGTATGGCCTGGACATAGTCTATGTGAGGCGCACGGCTTATACTCAGTCTTTCATTGTACAGATCAACAACCGGCATGGGGCAATACATTGTACACGTACCACAGGCCGTACACTTATCCTCGTCTATAAAACGCGGCTCCTGATGCACCCCGGCCGTAAATTGCCCCGGTTTTCCCTCCAGGGTTTCCAGCCTGGCGCTTGTCAGTATCTCTATATTTGGAGACCGACCGGTCTCAACCAACTTAGGCGCCAGTATTCACAACGAGCAGTCATTGGTAGGGAAGGTTTTGTCCAACTGGGCCATGGCCCCACCGATAGAGGCCTTTTTTTCCACCAGATAAACGTAGTAACCCAGGTCGGCAAGATCCAGAGTTGTCTGTACCCCTGCGATTCCACCGCCCAGCACCATAACCGCACCGGATTTTTTATTGTTGCCTTCAGGCATTTGCTTTTCCTAATTCCTAACTTTTAACTTTTAACTTTTAACTCTTAACTAGTGCCTGAACGAAAACCCCTCTTTTTGTCATTTCGACCGTAGGGAGAAATCTTTAATGCCTGTATTTTCAGTACGATAAGATTTCTCGCTTTGCTCGAAATGACAGTTTTGGTTAG
>QNAY01000221.1 GCA_003645605.1 Thermodesulfobacteriota bacterium | reverse complement strand
GCCGTCCTTTTAACCTCCATGGCAGGGTCGTCCAGAAAAGGGAGAACATGCTCAAGTTCTATTGACCTCATGGCACCCAGGCGCTCAAGGGCAAGGGCCCTTATCTTTGGATTGGGATCTTTGAGGAAGGAGCGATAGAGTTCCTCGTGGCTCATATCGTTGTCCAGTTGTCCCAGGAGTATGAGTATGTCCAGTCTCAGGGAAGGTTCCCCTTGTTTTAATTCTTTTCTGTAAATTTCAGTGATCTCTTTCTGCTTGTCCTTGAACCTCCATAGATTAAAGAGGATGGCCCTTTTCTGATCCAGAGAGCAATGCTGCATCCTGTCAAACAGAAGCCCGATTACGCGGCTGTCCTTCAGGTTACACAACGCACTGACCGCTACTTCCTGTATCTCTTCATCAAGGTCATAGAGACATTCAATCAGGGATAAAGCAGCTCCCATATTGCCTTCCCAGCCCAGAGCTACTATGGCACGGACTTTAATATCCGTATCAGGGTTTTTTAGGTCTGCAATTAATTTTTTGATTAGGGCATGAGGGTCATCCAGAAAGGGTCCTATTACGCTGAGGTGCAGAGCTGCTTGATCTCTTAATTCATCCGGCTCTTCCGGGTCGCACATAATTTCATACAATGGCCAGTAGACATCCTCTTTGGCAAAGCTTCCCAATAATAAGATAATTTCTCGTCTGAGCTTAAGCTCCCCAAGCTTGAGTACCCGGAGTAACAGAGGTATTGCCCGATCCTTTTCAGCAATTATTAGTCCTGGATCAGATATATATTTCTTGGCCTGGGTCAGGAGACGTTCCTGGGCGTCAAATGGGACTATTGATGACATGGAATAATATACTCAGCCACGCACATTAAATTCCAGATCAAAGCGGAGGCCTTTTTCTTTTGAAACCATGGACAAGGCCAAGGTGCCTATTTCCGTTACCGTGGCCTCAAGTTGAACGGGTATCACAGTTCCAGGTTCAATTCCTGATACTTCCATGGATGTCTGAAGGGTCGTTATGGGTTCTATGGTTTCATTCCAGTCATTGATCAGATCTCCAACATTATCATCCGGCCTGATAGTAGAAGCCAGAAAACGAAATTCCACAGGTTGTCCGACTACGAGTCCGAAAGTCCTTTCCGGAAGGGAGACCGAACTGCCTTCTTCCATGCCCTGAGGAACAACACAGAGGGCCTTTATGGCTGGAGGAAGGCCGGGTACTGCCGGCCTGGCGACTTCAATCCCCAAGTAGTATGAACGGGCGATACCTCCCCGGATCCTGAGTCCCCCTTCTCTGCATACAAGGCCGTAATATGATGCACCCTGCGCGACAGCAAGGTCCAGGTCCGGGCTTGTAAGCTCCTTTAGCTCAGGAGATCCCTTCTCACGCAGCCATGGAGCAATAATCTCTAATATGCGCCGGCGAATAATCCGGGGCTTTAATACCCCTCCATTGAACAGGATGGCAGTGGGTCCCGGCACGCCTTGGGAGGAATCGGATTTATCTGAATGGATGTCAAGAAACCTTGCGAGATGTCTGGTTATGGCCGTATCGCTCACATAGGGCAGTCCCATTTCCTGGAGACCGAGCCTGGGATGATGTTGAGGCCTTTCACTGCTTTTGCAGGCAGGGAGAAAACCCTCAAGCAACAACGATTCCACCTGTTTTTTCCCCATGGCGGTGCGGACAGTACCCCCCACAAGACCTGATCCCCGTCCCGGAATAACCACAGGGACCTCTGAAATTTCTTGATTTGCAAGGAGCTTTTCCTTTGCCATACGGGCATTATGCCAGAGTGTCTGCATCTGGAGGTAATCAAGCCTGGTACCCTTGGCCTTCAAGCCTTCGCTGAGGCTGTATGCAAGGGCAAGATCCATGTTGTCGCCTCCAAGGAGTATGTGATCGCCCACAGCTACCCGCTCAAGACCGAGTTCTCCGTCTTTGCCTGTGACGCTGATCAGGCTGAAATCCGTGGTGCCTCCTCCTATATCGCAGACCAGTATAAGGTCCCCCGGGCCCACTTCCTCCTTCCAGTTGTCCCGGCGTGCGTGGAGCCAGGCATAAAAAGCCGCCTGAGGTTCTTCCAGAAGTGTAATGTTATCAAAGCCTGCTGAGCTTGCGGCCTTTACTGTGAGTTCTCTGGCCACTGCATCAAAGGATGCGGGAATGGTAAGATAGATAACCTGCTCTTCCAGCCGGTCTTTGCTTTCTTTGGCAACAGTCTGGTTCCATGCTGCCTTAAGGTGGCGCAGGTATGAGGCCGTAGCCACAATCGGGGAGAGTTTTTGCACATCTTCCGGGGCGTCGGCAGGCAAAATCGGGGCAGTGCGATTCACTCCGGTATGACATAGCCAGCTCTTGGCGGATACAACAAGCCTTCCAGGGACCTCTGCCCCTCTGGACTTGGCATAGGTCCCGACTACCCGGTCACCAAACGGATTCCATGACATCGTGAGTCTTCCCCCCTGTTTTTCCTGATCAGTGGGGAGATATATAAAGGAGGGGAGAAGGTCCTTTTCCCCGATTTCTCCAGGGGCTACAAGCTGAGGTACCTGAAAAATGTTTATGATGCCTGTAGAGAGGTCATGTTCTTCCTGGGTGTCTATATAAGAAAGGACACAGTTGGTGGTACCAAGGTCTATGCCGACAATATATCGGGACTCACTCACGGTCATTCACTTCCTCCCCCTGACAGCCAACAGCCTTTTTCGGGTTTCAAAGCACAATCCGTTGAGAATACGCCTTTTGGGTGCAACCTTGTCCGCGGTCGAAACCCTGCAAAAGCCTGTCGGCTGCCAGGGAGTGTGAACGGTTACCTCTCACGATATCTCTACTTCAGCAGGTGCCAGGACGTCGGTTTTCTCCTTTGCCGTCCATTCGGGCAGGTGTACTTCAGTGAACTTCCACCCGCAGTGGCGGAGTGTTCCTTTAAAAGGGGGATTGCCTTGGATATTGCCAATAAGTTTGATCCGGGTAGGGTCAAAATCCTCCTCTATTTCCACCTGGCTTCCTTCAGCGGCCTTAAGCACGGGCGAGAGCCCAAAAACTTCCTTTAGTGCGGCTTTGCACCCACGGTGGACCTCCCTGACTGCAGCGCCTATTTGGGCATCGTCATAGGGCTCTATGTCCTCCTGCAGGAAGTCAATGAGCCTGCCTTCCCGTTGGAGCAAGCCCAAAGTTTGGACTATAGCGATCTCAGGGGCAAGAGGAATTTGGTGATTTGGTGATTTGGTGATTTGGTGATTGAAATCGTCAGATTTGTCCGGAGGCGGTGCTGTTTCCGGGGTTATTGTGGTTTCCTTTTCTTCGGGTTCGACAGCTTTCTCTACGTCCTGAGAGGGAACTGTTTCTTTTGTCCACGATCTTGCTATGAGATAGAAGATAAGGCCAATTGCAGGAGGGGCTCCCAGAATGGCAGGGCCGATCCAGTTATTCATAAGAGTGGGATCAAAATAGACTGCTGCGCCCGCCAGACCGGTCAGACTGCCGAAACACAAAATTGAGCTTATAAGTATATTTTTGTGAAGATTACGACTTTTCATAATTTTATCCCTAACTAAATATCGTAGAGGTTCAAAGGTTCAGGGGTTGAGGGTTGTTCTGAAAAATGAACATCAAACATCGAACGTCCAACGTCGAATGAAAAACGAATATCCAATACCGAACAATCAACGGCTATTTCTGTTTCTTCATCTTTTCCCATTCAATGTTCAATGTTGGACGTTCAATGTTTGATGTTCATCTTTTTCTTGCATCCTGAACCTTTGAACAGT
>QNAY01000220.1 GCA_003645605.1 Thermodesulfobacteriota bacterium | reverse complement strand
CGAAAGCTACCCATTCGTGTCATTCCGAACGTAGCGAGGAATCTGTTGTTAGCTATAACATGTGGAATTTACAGATTTCTCCCTTCGGTCAAAATGACAACACAGGTGGTTCCAACGAAAAATGCGGGATTTTCGTTCAGGCACTACCTAATTTCCGGGTTCGATAAAGGCAGTATAGCTTCCAAGGGACAGACGATCAAGAGTTACCTTTCATTTAAGTCTTTTAACACATTTGGCCGATAAAGTAGCCAAAGCCTCAGATAAATAGCGCTTGTAATGTTTAACAGGGAGGTACACTTGTTACTATGGCCAAAATAGATGCTTTTTTCAAATTGCTGAATGAACAAGGGGGGTCGGACCTCCATCTGGCATCGGGTTCTCCGCCCATTCTTCGCATTAGAGGCAACCTTCAACGTATAAAATACAAAATGCTGGAAAATGATGAATTAAAGGCAATGCTCTATGAAATTGCCCCTGAGAATAAGATCAAGGTCTTTGAAGAAACCGGAGACGTTGACTTTGGATATGAAATTCCAGGCCTTGCCAGATACAGGGCCAACTTTTTTATGCAAAAAAATGGGGTCGGTGCCGTATTCAGGGAAATCCCGAGTACAATCCTGAGTGCCGAACAGCTAGGACTCCCGGATATCATGACAAAGCTGTCGATGCTTCCCAGGGGTCTGGTTTTGGTCACAGGACCTACCGGAAGCGGGAAATCCACCACCCTTGCCGCAATCCTGGATTATGCAAATGCAAATCGTAAGGATCACATTATTACTGTAGAGGACCCTATCGAGTTTGTTCACCAAAGCAAAGGATGCCTTGTAAATCACAGGGAGGTGGGTTCCCATACCAAATCCTTTAGTGCAGCCCTGAAAGGGGCCCTCCGTGAAGACCCGGACATAATTCTGGTGGGTGAAATGAGAGATCTGGAAACAATTTCTCTGGCCATTGAGGCGGCAATGACAGGTCACTTGGTTATGGGCACTTTGCATACCATCAGTGCAGCAAAGACTGTTGACAGGATCGTTGAGATATTTCCTACCAACCAGCAGCCCCAAATCAGGGCGACCCTTGCTGATGCCTTGAGGGCTGTGATATCGCAGACCATGTTCAAGCGGATTGATGTAAAGGGGAGATGTGTTGCTTTTGAGATTTTAGTTGCCACTCCGGCTGTTAGAAATCTTATCCGCGAGGGAAAGACCTATCAGATCCCGTCATCCATGCAGACAGGTAAGAAATTCGGCATGCAGACCTTGGATGATGCCATAATGGAACTGATGCAAAAGGGATGGATTGACCCGGACGAGGCCTATAACAAGTGCGTTGACAAAGCGAAGTTTAAACCTTTTGCCAAAAAAGCGCCCGCAGACTTTACAGAGGTTAGTTGAGATGAAACGGGCAGACCTGGTTCGAATTCTAGCCGGTATGCTTGGTGCCCATCCAAGGATATCTGATTTGAATTTTACAGTAGGCAAGCCGTGTCAAGTAGCAGCGGATGGTAAGCTTCAACCTGTTGTAATGGATTTTGTCACCAGTCATCTGATCCCCTTTCAAACAGAGCAGCTCGCCATGGGTTTAATAAATGATGACAGGCGCCTTTTGGCAGACCTGTTTCGTCACGGCTCATGCGACTTTTCCTTCGATTTGCGTGGCGGCCCGAGGTTTCGTGTGAATGTGTTTTCCCAACAAGGGGTTTATAGCATTATAATGCGCAAATTGGAGAGCAAAGTTCCTACTGTTGAAGATCTCAAATTGCCGGATTGCTTCAAGGCAATGGCCAGAGAAAAAAACGGGATAATATTCTTTACCGGCGCTACCGGCACCGGCAAGACCACGTCACTTGCCGCCATTTTGGATGAGGTTAACAGGACAGAACAACTCCATGTGATTACCCTGGAGGACCCTATTGAATTTGTCCATCCTCATAAAAAGGCCACTTTTAACCAGAGGGAACTCGGCAAAGACTTTGATACATTCGGCGTCGGATTGAGAGCGGCCCTACGCCAGGCGCCACACGTAATACTGGTTGGCGAAATCCGTGACCGAGAGACTGTGGATGTAGCCCTCAACGCGGCAGAGACAGGTCATCTTGTATTCAGTACTCTCCACACGACAAGCGCCGGCCACACCATCAATCGTATTCTGGGAATGTACTCAACAGAGGAAGAACGCCAGGTCAGGTCCCGCTTGGCGGATTCTTTGCGCTGGGTGGTTGGGCAGAGACTGTTGCCCAAAATAAAGGGAGGAAGGGTGGCCATTTTTGAAATTATGCAGAATAACATCCGTGTCAAGGACTCTATTATAAATGGAGAAAGCGAGGGAAAAACATTTTACGAAATCATAGAAAATGGCCAAGCATATAATATGCAGACCTTTGACCAACATATTGTTCGACTTTTTAAACAAGGCATTATCGACGAAAAGACGTCATTGGCATATGCCAGCAGTCGGGCAAGCGTGCGTCATGGAATAGATCAGGTCAAGAGCGGGAGAGGTGAGAAGACATCTGATATCGATGGATTGAGCATAGATTCTGATTGGGAAGAAAAACCCAAGGATCTTTTTTGAGCATAGGAGATCGTAAGGTGGATGTAATTTGTACCGGCTGTAGCAGGCATTACAAAATAGCTGAAGAAAAGTTGCCATCAGATGGTGTGGCGTATTTTACATGTCCGAACTGTAAAGAACGAATAGAGATCCGGGCCCCTTCCAAGGTAATTTCGCTGTCTGCACGTGAAAAGACAGTTACTACTGAATCGCAAGGCTTTGAATCTTTTGAGCCGGGCACCAAGACAGCGCTTGTCTATTGTCCTGAGTCCCAGGCAAGGGAATTGTTGAAGAAAGAACTGTCTGGCCTGGGGTATGAGGTGAGGTTAATCAATCAAATGGATGACATCAGGTCCAGGTTGAGATATCACATATATGACCTGATTATTTTGTACCAAAATGGGCCGGAGCCGGAAGACGACCTTTCTAATATACAGGAATATATAGGCTCTCTTCTGATGGACATGCGTAGAAAGATCTTCGTGATCCATGTCTATCCGAGTGGCAATCGTCTTGACTCCATGCAGGCATTTTCAATGGGAGCGGATTTAACAATAAGTCCTTCTGACCTCAAAGGTCTTTCCGAAATTCTCTTCAAGGCTCTTGACGCCAAGGAAATGACTTACAAGGTCTTTTTTGAATGCAAGGCCAAGGTTGAGGAGGAGGCACTTTAAATTTTATAGAATTCGATTATATCTTGGTTTAGCTAAAAATTAGAAGGTACATAATGAACGAACCTAACCTTGACCGTCGTAGCTTTTTACAAGGATTAGCCGGTGTTGCTGTCATGGTAACCGGCCTTTCAGAAGCCGCAGCCGAAGGGCCGTCAGCGGTAATAGCAAAAACTGGGCAAAAAACAGCTATTCCCGATATCCAAAAATACAGGGATTTGATCGGAGCGCTTGATGGATTCTCGGCAACGATTATTCGAGAACATCTGGCCCTTCTTGAAAGATATCGCCAGGAATTGTCCGAAGTGGAATCCCAGAATCGGACAATTGATCTTGCTTTGGCAGATCCTCTTGCCAGCAAATGGCGCAATCATGTCCTGGCCTGGATCGAGTTACACAACGCAGTCAGACTTCATGAATTGTATTTTGACGCATTGACACCCAAGAGCGTTAAACCCGGCCAAAAGATCCGTAAGGCCCTGGAGGAATCATTTGGTTCCTTTGATCAGTGGTGGATAAAATTCAGGGCAACTGCTATGGCAGTGAGGGCCTGG
>QNAY01000219.1 GCA_003645605.1 Thermodesulfobacteriota bacterium | reverse complement strand
TACCCCCAGCCACATCACTTTATTGTTCCAATTTGTGAGCAGATACACATAATATGTCACAGTCATGGGCATTTAAGATTTCTCCCTTCGGTCGAAATGACAATTCGGTCGAAATGACAATTCAGGCGAAATGACAATTCAGGCGAAATGACAATTCGGGCGAAATGACAATATGGGCGAAATGACAATATGGGCGAAATGACAATATGGGCGTGAACGCTTACGAATAGTCTTTATGGGCATAAAAAACATATACGTAGTTCGAATTTGAGAAAAGTATTTTTTCTATCAAAATCTTAAGTTTTGCATGCGGCTCCATATATAGTATATAATATTTGGTCAAAATTTATAGATACGGTTGAAATACGGACTTTTATTTTTTAGGAGTACAAAAGTAATGACTATAAGGCTCATGGAGATGAATTTAAAAACTCTACCAGGTTATTTGATGCTGTTGTATCCCGTAATAGCAATCGCCCTTGCTGTTTTTTTATGTATCCCATCAACAGCTTTGGCTAAATACCTATACGTGATACCAACCGCCGAGATACCGCTGAGAAGTGGTAAGGGTAATGAGTACAGGGTTGTTGCCGTGATTATAAACGGTAGTCGGGTGCAACTGTTGAAAGAGGACGGGGACTGGGCCAAGGTACGCACATCAAATAATAAGAAAGGCTGGATGCCTAAAAGGTATTTAAGCGCCTCCCCACCCATGAAGGACGTGGTCGCTTCTTTACAGATCGAGAGAGATCGATTTAAAAAACAGACAACTGAGATCAGTGAACAACTGGATGAAGCCTCAGAGGTCCGGAATCAGTATGAGCAGGAATTAAAAACCTGTATTCTGGACAGAGACCAAATCAGAAAGAGCTATGATAGCCTGAAAGAAGAGGCTGCAGATGTGCTGAATTTCAAGAAGGCCCTTTCAGAAACAGCAGAGGAGCTTCAGGAAGTAAAACATAAATATACCATAGCTGAGCAGGAAAATGAACATCTCAGGGATAATAGCAGAATAAAATGGTTTTTAGCCGGTGGCGGGATCCTGATAGTTGGTTGGATTATAGGTTATATAACAACCCGCGGACGTAAGCGCAGGCCTTCACTTCAAATCTAATAAGATAAAGACATTGGGGCATCCTTCGTTCCGTAGTTTACACTTTTTCAACATAGATGGATGCCAGCTTGTTATGAAGAACACCAAAGATTTTACTGATACCAAAATATTTAAATGTCCCAGATGTGGAAAACTAATTTCTTTTGAAGAAAATCCCTACAAGCCTTTTTGCAGTAAAAGGTGCAAGATGGTGGATCTTGGCTCGTGGTTTAAGGAAAAATACCAGATATCAACCCCTATGGAATCTGAAGAACAATAGAGGGATTGAGGAATTTAGGGATTGAGGAATTATAATCAAAAAAGTACCTTCAATCCCTCAATTCGCAATCCCTCAATTAATGGACTAAATATGGATGAAAAAATCGAAACAGTTATCCCTTCATACGATGTAATTATTCTTGGGACAGGCCCTGCCGGTCTGCAGGCTGCAATTCATGCAGCAAGGAAAAAGGCCAAAGTGCTGGTACTGGGCCGTCCGGAATCCAGCAGCCTGTACAAGGCCCATATTGAAAACTACTGCTGTGTGCCCGGAGTAAAGACAGGAGAGGAACTCCTATTAACAGGTATGCAGCAGGCAGAACATTTTGGCGCGGAACTTCTAAAAGAAGACGTTGTAGCAACTGCCGCCCTTCAGGATGAAGCATACCAGGTGACTACCGAGAGCGGAAAGACTTACTCTGCATATGCCCTGATAATTTCAACCGGAGTAACACGTAAAGGCCTCGGACTTAAAGGAGAAAAGGATCTGGTCGGCAGAGGAGTCAGCTACTGTGTTGACTGTGACGCAAACTTCTATAGGGATGCTGTGGTGGCGGTAGTAGGAGACGGAAGCGCTGCCGCCCATGGCGCAGTAACTCTGAGTAAGATTGCTAAAGAGGTAACGCTCATAATAACTAAAGATCTGAAGGTGAACCCTGCGCTCAAGGCAGAGCTGGAAAAAGGTAATGTGATAATGGCTGCCGGGTCCAAAGTAAAGGAGATCAAGGGCACTGACAAGCTGGATGCCGTTGTACTCAGCGACGGCACTGAACTTTCTCTTGACGGACTCTTTATTGAAAAAGGCGCCAAAGGGGCCATGCAGCTCGCTGCTTTTCTGGGAGTAAGCCTGGATCCGGAAAAATTTACTTATATTGTCACTGACGGAAAACAGGCCACCAACATACCCGGCGTCTATGCGGCAGGCGACATATGCGGTCCTCCCTTTCAGATGGCAAAGGCCGTGGGAGAAGGTTGCATCGCCGGTCTTTCCGCAGGCGGCTTTGCACTCAAAAGGAGACGGAAGGAAACGCAAACAGATTGATATAGCGTGGATTCCAGGGCCGTGGTTAATAGAGTTCTCCTTTTTTTATGCATAATATCCTTGACTGTCTTCTGGAGTACTCACTCCCACGGATACAGGTGGGAAAAGAAAACAGTGAAGAGTTATCGAAATTCGGGAAATGCGGTCCAACAGACTGATGATGGCGGATACATCATTGCAGGGACTACATGGATTCTTGGTGGGATGTACAGTAACGTCTTACTTCTCAAGACAGATGCCAAGGGCAATGAGGTCTGGAATAAAAGTTTCAGGTCAGGAGACGTAAATCGGGGGCATTCACTTCAGCGGACTATTGATGGCGGCTATATTATCGCCGGGACGACATGGCCTCACGGTCAAAGGCTTAGTGATGTATACCTCATCAAGACAGATGCTAAAGGCAACGAGGTCTGGAGCAAGACCTTTGGGGGAAGCGGCCGGGATTACGGGTATTCTGTTCAGAAAAGCAGTGATGGAGGATATGTTGTTGCCGGGCAGACAGATTCCTTCGGCGCGGGAAAAGATGACGTTTACCTCATCAAAACAGATGCCGAAGGCAACGAAGTCTGGAGCAAGACCTTTGGAGGAAGCGGCCGGGATTACGGATATTCGGTTCAGAAAAGCAGTGATGGAGGATATGTTGTTGCCGGACAGACAGATTCCTTTGGCGCGGGGAAAGATGACGTTTACCTCATCAAAACAGATGCCGAAGGCAACGAGGTCTGGAGCAGGACCTTCGGAGGGAGCGGTCGGGATTTTGGAAGATCAGTCCAACAAACTGCTGATGGCGGCCATATCATTGCCGGAACGACATGGTCTCACAATGCATCATACAGTGACATCTGCCTTATCAAGGCAGATAATGATGGTAACAAGATCTGGTATAAGGTCTTTGGAGGAAAATATAGGGATCAGGGATACTCAGTCCGGCAGATCATCGATGGGGGGTATATTATTGTTGGGAGTACGTGCTCCCATGATAATACAGGGAGCAGTGACCTTTACCTCATCAAGACGGATGCCAAAGGCAACAAGGTCTGGAACAGAACCTTCGTGAGATATGAGTTTAATTGCGGATATTCAATTCGACAGACCGTTGACAATAGCTATATTATCGTGGGGAAAACGGCCTCGTATAATGTGATGGGCAACTGCGAGGTCTATCTTCTCAAATCAAATGCCGACGGCGACAAGATTTGGAGCAAAATATTGCGGTTGAAAAAACCATGAACCAATATGTCCTGTAAATATTCAGTAAGCGTTCACGCCCATATTGTCATTTCGACCGAAGGGAGAAATCTTAAATGCCCATGACTGTGACATATTATGTGTATCTGCTCACAAATTGGAACAATAAAGTGATGTATCTGGGGGTA
>QNAY01000218.1 GCA_003645605.1 Thermodesulfobacteriota bacterium | reverse complement strand
TTGATACACTTAATCAGTATATCTTGTTGAAAATATTAGATAAGAATGTTGAAAATGGCTGAAATATAAAACCATATTATGCACTTTTTGTATTGCCGATATAGCGTGCAGAATTTAAGAGACACTGCACTAGTTACTTCAGATCGCTAAAAAAAACCGGAGTCAAAATGATGGATGATGAAAAAAATATAGACTGTCCGGAAACTCAACAACCAGCAGATGGTCTTTCGTGCAGGCTCCGGCGGACAGGTGGCTCACTGATGGCCTGGGTCTGGTCAACCCCTGGGCCTAATGAGCAAAAATGGCTGAAGTTAATACGAACAGTCATACGGATTCATCTTATAGTATTTCAGGAATTCAAGCGTGATGTCATAACCCTTCGGGCCAGTGCTCTGACATTCACGGTGGTCCTGTCTCTGGTCCCGATGCTCGCTCTGGGTACCGCAGTGTTAAAGGGCCTGGGTGGCGGAGACCAGATGCGTGAGGTTGCCTATAAATTTATTGACCAGCTTGAGCTGTCTGTAGCCGAAGAAAGTGAGGGACAAATTAACTCTGTTGTCGGACCTGTTCCTGAGCTTAAGTCTGATATGGATACGGCAACAGTAGCGGAGTTGGTCCCAAAGGGCCTTACTGTCCATCTCCGAAAGGCAGTGGACCAGATCTTTGATTATGTGGATCGTACAAATTTCGCCACATTGGGCGCCTTTGGAATTCTTGGGCTTGTAATCGCAGCAATTTTTGTCCTGAGCAGCATCGAGCAGGCTATGAACGCCATCTGGCAGGCAGAGAGCAGCCGGCCGATCGGCCGGAAAATTATGGATTATTTGGCCCTTATGATTCTGCTCCCGGTAAGCATAAATACAGCCATGGCTACAATGGCAACTCTTCATAGCCAGGCCCTTCTGACCAGGCTTCAGGGCATGCTGCCGGCAACCTGGATGGGACCTTTTCTTCTGAACATGGTGCCGATAGTCTTATTGGTAGCCACATTTACTATACTATACAAATTTTTTCCAAATACTAAGGTGAATATTTCTTCTGCCCTGATAGGTGGAGTTTGCGGCGGTATAGGCTGGCTCCTGATACAGGTCATCTACATAAAGCTTCAGATAGGTGTGGCTCGTTACAACGCCATCTATGGCTCCTTTGCCACCCTTCCGCTCTTCCTGGTCTGGATGCAAACGGGTTGGGTGGTCTTTCTTGCAGGGGCGGAAATGTCCTTTGCCGTTCAAGTCCGGCGCAGTTACCTCTGGAAAGGCACGATGCTGAACCCGAGCGCCCGGCTGGCCCTTGCTTTTGACATCATGGAAGCAACCCTGGCGGACTTCCATGAAAGGCGGGTTACAGACCGGACCAGCCTATCACAACGTCTTGGCCAACCGGATTCATGTGTAGTAAACGTCCTGGAAAGTCTCCTGAGTAAGGGCCTGTTAAGGGAAGTTGATGGTGCAAAAGATCGATTCGTGCCTGCGGCACCGGCTGAAGAAATCAATTCTGCGGAGATTGTCGACCTGATATACGGCACAGAGATACCGCCTTCTCCAGGAGGTCATATGGCAAAAGAGGGCCTTAAAGCAGCAAGGGCTGCTCTGGCGGAGAAAAAAATGATGCATCGAGAGACATGACAAGATCCGTATTGTTCGACATGGACGGGGTAATCCTTGACAGTATGCCATATCATGTGAGGGCTTGGCAGGAAGCCCTGTACGAGAAGGGATTTTCAGTATCGGCTGAGCTTCTCTATCTCCATGAGGGTGCAATTGAGCCGGATACAGCCGTAGCGATCTTCCAGGACAATGACTATTTCATAGATGCTGACATGTTCCATGAGATACTGGAGCGCCAGATGGAGATATTCGCAACTCGTTACCAGCCTATGATCAAGCCGTTTCCAGAGGTGCCGCAGATCCTGAAGCGGCTCTGCGATGCCGGGTGGCAACTTGCCCTGGTCACAAGCTCTCACATGGAAATCCTCAAAAAGGTCCTCCCATCCGAGATCAAGAGCTATATGGACCACATTGTCACCGGAGATCAGGTGGAAAGAAGAAAACCATTTCCTGATCCATTTCTGGCCGCCATTTCAGCCCTCGGGCAGAATCCGGAAGCATGTCTTGTGGTGGAAAACGCCCCGGCCGGTATTACGGCTGCCAAGGCCGCGGCCCTTCACTGTGTTGCCCTCACCACCACTCTTTCAGAAGAGCACCTGTCTGAGGCTGACACAGTACTCAGCTCACATGCTGAGCTTATTGATTACATCTTAGAACTCACGAATCAAAGGTTCTAACCTCACTGTAAGCGTTTACAGGGTGCTGCAGATGCGAGGCGTACGGATACGCAGACGTACTCCCTGTACTTCAAGTGCCCGACAACAAAGCAGATGCGGTGCCCTAACCTACTGAACTGTAAGCGTTTACAGGGTGCTGCAGATGCGAGGCGTACGGGTACGCAGACGTACTCCCTGTACTTCAAGTGCCCGACAACAAAGCAGATGCGGTGCCCTGTAAACGCTTACCTAATTTTTTAATGAATGGCACTTAAAACAGCCCGTGTCCTCTCCGCCGCCGCCGGCCACCTGACTGTTGTAATCCCATCTGAGCATATCCGGATATGGACTACCATGCGCCCGATGACAGGAAAGACACATGACGAGGTCCGTACCTGGTCTCACGTCTGAAATTGGCGCTGTCCAACCATCTAAGCTTGGCCGGGCTACTGGTGTCAGAGGATCATAAACGGTATAATTTAGATATTCACCTGAATTCGGAATAACTGCATCCGATGGATGCCGGATCCACGCACCACCACCATTCACTTCGTCGTGGAAACCTCCGTGGCAACCGCAGCAGTATGCACTCATTGTATTGTCGAGGTTATAGAAACCCGCATTAGCCGCAAGATTCGCTTCATGACCGAGATACTCATTGTGGTCGGACATAGAGTTTGTATACTGCCAGTCAGTGTCCTCTATTCCTTCAACGCCGTGGCCGCTTCCGCTCATATGACCGGAGCAATACCGGAACCACCCTCCGCGATTGGCTGGATTTGATCCAACTACTACATCCGAGTCATCAGAATGGTGCGCCGGCGCAAGATGGCAACCCTCACAGCCGCTTCCGAGTTCAGGAATAACAGTTTGCTTAGCGGCCAATGTCATGTGACAAGTGTTACTACACGTAATCCAGCCACCAGGTGCTCCCGTACCGGCCGGAATATTTGTGTCCTGGTTTGACAGACCCAGTACATTATGGCCTTTTGTGTCATCACCCTCACCGTCGGTTGCCACCCACCAGAAGTTGCCACCAGCCAAAGTGTCCGTACCATAATTCGGTTCACCTGACGACATAACGTAAGGTATGTCACCGCCGTCGTTCGTTCCGGTATGACATCCTATACAAGTACCTCTCGTGAGACTCGGGAAAGGCTCATACCCACCACCAGGTTCCATACTTTCGCCTCCCTGGCTGTTATGCATGGTGTGGCAAACACTACAGGGGCCATCCACTAAGGCAAGGACTGAGTTGGGAAAAAAGGAAGCAATACCCATACAGACTACAATTAGGAATATCAGTTTTAGCCTTTTCATACAAACATCCTCCTCTTTCTTCTATAAATTCTCAGGAGTGTTACTTTTCTAAATAAAGTGATATCCCATTTTCAACAAATGTCAAGTTTTTAATTAGTGTCTGAACGAAAACTAACCAAAATTGTCATTTCGAGCAAAGCGAGAAATCTTATCGTACTGAAAATACAGGCATTAAAGATTTCTCCCTACGGTCGAAATGACAAAAAGAGGGGTTTTCGT
>QNAY01000217.1 GCA_003645605.1 Thermodesulfobacteriota bacterium | reverse complement strand
GTTCAGGCACTAAATAGTTAACAGAGCTTCAACGAGTAATTCTTGCAAATAGCAAGCAGACATTTATTCCAGGAGGATTATTATGCGTGAAAGGCGTAAAGGAACGCGTTATTCAGCGAACTTCCGTATATATTTTCCAGAGTTCAATATATGGGGACATACTTCCAATATCTCGTTAGATGGATTTTATGTGGCAGTAGATTCCTCCATGTCTGTAGGGTTCATCACTGACTTGCTGGTTGAATTGCCCGTGGTTGGAGTAGTTGCTCTTAAGGGTTATGTGCAACATTTAGGCGACAAGAAGTCAGGAGTCGGCCTCCAGTTTATTCAGGTGAAGTTTGAACCTGACCAGTCTGAATACTATAATTTGTACTCACGATTTTTAAAGGGTATATCTCAGCTCGAGGAAATAAGAGAAAAATATCTGGAATTAGTCAAACAGGATCAATTGAAGCTTTGTGCACTGCCAATTGAGTTTGGAAAAGCTGAAACCACCTGAACTTCTTTCAAAATTCAAGATTTTTGTTCGAGAGCAAAGCGCGAGGAAATGATGTGATTACTCTGCCGGCATTCGTTTGGCCCTTTCTGATCTTTTCGCTGGGGACCTGTATCGGCAGCTTTTTGAATGTGTGCATATTCCGGCTGCCTCAAGAAAGATCGGTGGTCAAGCCTGGTTCTGCCTGCCCGAAATGTGGCAATAGCTTGAAATGGTGGGAAAATATCCCAATACTGAGTTTCTTGTTTCTACGGGCTAAGTGCAGTTCTTGTGGGGCAAGGATCTCCTGGCAGTATCCACTGGTGGAGCTATTGAGCGGCCTTTTGGCCCTTGCGCTTTGGTATAAGTTTGGTCTTGGCCCTGAAGTTGTTATTTATTTTTATTTTTCAGCATGTCTCATAATTGTGACATTTGTTGACCTTGAGCATCAAATTATCCCGGATGCAGTGTCTTTGCCTGGGATCGCCATCGGTTTTTTGTCGTCTTTCTTGCTTCCCGAACTGTCGTGGTTGGATTCTCTGCTGGGTATAATAATGGGCGGGGGCATCCTGCTTTTTGTGGCATGGGGCTATTATATTATTGCCCGCAGGGAGGGAATGGGAGGCGGGGACATCAAGCTTCTTGCTATGATAGGGGCTTTTTTGGGCTGGCAGGCAATACCGCTTGTAATTCTAATGAGTGCCGCAGTGGGTTCAGTTACCGGCTTAGCGATAATGTTAGTCCAAAAAGGAGATAGACACATGGCCATACCTTACGGTCCCTTTCTGGCTGGAGCGGCTCTGGTATCATTATTCTGGGGACGTGAACTAATAGCCTGGTATCTGGTTTTTATCTCCAGGGGTTAATATTGGTACGTTCAGGAAATTTTTTGATTGGAGAATATTGTGAGTAAACTTCGAATTCTGGTTATAGATGATGAATATGACGTGAGGAATATAGTTACCGGTATATTGACCTCTAAAAAGGCCGGATATGATGTTGTCCAGGCGGCTAATGCCATTGAAGGCCTGGAATTGGCACAAAGACAGCCATTTGATCACATAATAAGTGATATTTACATGCAGCCTGAGGATGGACTCCAATTTCTAAAAAAAGCCAAGGGCGCGGGGATGTCAGCTAATATAATCATGATGTCAGGTCAGGCCGATATTGATATGGCCCTTGAGGCCATAAAGATAGGGGCGTGTGATTTCATCTTCAAACCCGTAGTGTCAGACCATCTGCTTTTCGTATTGCGAAGGGCCGAGGAAAAGACCGGACTTCTGAAAGAAAATGTTCTTTTAAGGGCAGAGGTACACAAAAAATATTCGTTTCACAATATTGTGGCCAAGAGCTTTCAGATTAAACGCATTTTTGAGGTCATTGAAAGAGTAGCAGATTACAAGACCACTGTGCTGATAACCGGTGAGAGCGGAACAGGGAAAGAACTTGTAGCCAAGGCAATTCACTTTAACAGCATCAGGGCCAAGGCACCTTTTGTGCCAATTAATTGTGGGGGCATTCCAGAGAATTTGCTCGAGAGTGAACTCTTTGGTTATGTGAAAGGGGCCTTTACAGACGCTGTCAGAGCCAAAAAAGGGCTTTTCGAAGAAGCCCACGAAGGGACCCTGTTTTTAGACGAATTGGGTGATATGCCTTTGTCTTTGCAGGTTAAGCTCTTGAGGGTCCTGCAGGAAGAAGAGGTCAGGCCTTTGGGCGATACTCGCTGCATACAGGTAAATGTTCGAATAGTGGCAGCCACGGCAAAGGATCTTGCGCAAGAGGTGAGTAAAGGCAATTTCCGAGAGGACCTGTTTTACAGAATAAATGTACTCTCAATAGTTATTCCTCCTCTAAGAGAAAGGAAGGAGGACATTCCTTTACTGGTTGATTTCTTCATAGAAAGGTACAATTCCCGCTTAAAGAAGAAGGTGGAGGGAATCAGTCCTGAGGTAATGCACCTTTTCCTCGAGTATAAGTGGCCCGGGAATATCCGTGAGCTTGAAAATGTTATAGAAAGGGCAATGGTCTATGCGGATACCCCGACAATACAGACAAGGGATCTGCCCCCTCAGATACGAGCGGATTCTGGAGTAGAAAGCGCTTCTCCCATATTAGCCCTTGATGGATCTAACTTTTCCATTAAGAAGAGCAGCAAGATGTTGGAGCGAGAACTTATAATAAAAGCCCTTGACGAAACCAAGGGTAATAAGACCAAGGCTACCCAACTTTTGGAGATCAGCCTGCCCGCGCTTTTATACAAGATAAAGGACTATGGTCTTGCAGAGATTTAGCAAACAAGCGGCTTGCCTGCACGAATTGAATAGCTGCTAAATCAATCCCACTGCCCTCTTCAGCGATTCCACTTCAGAGTCAGTCAATATCCTGTATTTGCCTGGCAGTAGTTTTCCAATGCCTATAGTACCCATTTTAATACGTATCAGTCTGATGACCGGGTGATTTACCGTATTGAGCATCAACCTTATCTGGCGTTTTCTACCCTCTTTCAGCACAATTTCCAGGACCGTTGAACGCCTCTTGGTTTCCAGCACGCGCATTTCACAAGGCAATGTTATTTTCCCTTCTATCTCTACACCTTGTTTGAGAAGATCCAGAACTGCCTTTGAAGGTCTCCCTCTTACGGTTGCATGGTAGGTCTTTGTAACCTTGTGGCTGGGATGTAATAGCCTGTGGGTCAGGATCCCGTTATTTGTGAAGAGGAGCAAACCCTCGCTGTCTTTGTCAAGACGCCCTACAGGATAAACCCGTCCTGGAATTCTTTCCAGCATATCCATTACAGTAGTTCGTCCATAGGGATCATGAACTGTAGTCAGGACCCCTTTAGGTTTATTAAGCAAAATATAAATGGGAGATTTTTTCCAAAGAATCCTGATCTTGTCAACACGAATTTCATTTGTATATGGATCTACCTTTGAACCAAGTTCTGTAACAATCTTGCCATCTATACTGACCCGGCCGGAACGGATGAGTACCTCCGCAGCTCTCCTGGAGCACACACCTGCGTTGGCAAGGTATTTTTGCAGTCTTATCATAACGGACCTATAGTAGTCATCTGCATAAACATATATGGTAAGCGTTCACAGGGCACCGCATCTGCTTTGTTGTCGGGCACTTGAAGTACAGGGAGTACGTCTACGTACTCTCCGCCTCGCGTCTGCAGCACCCTGTAAACGCTTACAGTTCAGTGGGTTGCGGTAAAATAGGCGTGTAATTCCGTGAACGGTTACCATATATGATATAGTATAACAGGTGCGCTAAGTCATTGCCTCAAACTGTTCAGGGGGCAAGAAAAAGATGAACATCGAACGTAC
>QNAY01000216.1 GCA_003645605.1 Thermodesulfobacteriota bacterium | reverse complement strand
CAAATTAGAGGTAGGAACATCAACCCTTTCATGCCTTGCTTTATTGGCATTTCTGAGCCGTGTAAGCATGTCCGCTACAGGATCAGTCATAGACATATTTAAGCTCTCCCGGATGTATGGAGTCTTGGGATTACCAGCTGGCCTTGGTTACCCCTGGGATTACTCCCTGAGACGCCATTTTTCTGAAGCATATTCTGCATAAGCCGAATTTCCTTATAAAGGCACGTGGACGACCACAAATCGGACACCTATTATACTTTCTGACACTAAACTTGGGTTTCCTCTGTGCCTTATTTATCAATGCCTTTTTAGCCAAAGGTCTCTCCTCAATGAACTCTACTTACGAAACGGCATACCTAAAACGTCCAACAAGTACCGAGATTCATCATCGGTTTTTGCACTCGTAACTATCGTCACATTCATTCCCTTGATCTTGTCTATTTTGTCATAGTCGATCTCTGGAAAGATAATCTGTTCCTTAACGCCCAAGGTATAATTACCCTTTCCATCAAAAGCCTTCGGCGACACGCCCCTGAAGTCCCTGATCCGAGGAATAGCAATGTTAATAAACTTTGTAAGAAAATCATACATTCGTTGCCTTCTGAGGGTCACACGACACCCTATGGGCATTCCTTCTCTCACCTTAAAGGCTGCAATTGATCTCTTGGCCTTCGTGACTACCGGTTTTTGCCCGGATATAAGGGTTAATTCCTTAACCGCAGAATCTAGAATTTTTGGATTCTCAATTGCCTCACCAAGCCCCATATTCAGAATCACCTTTTCGATTTTGGGCACCTGGTGGGGATTCTTATATCCAAAATGTTCCATTAATTCCGAAACACATTCTTTTTGATATCTCTCTTCTAAGAGAACCATGCCTAATTGCCTCCACAAGGCCTACTTTTTTTCTGTCGGAATAACCTCTCCGCATTTCTTGCAAACGCGGACTTTATTGCCATCCCCCAGAATCTTCCTGGATATTCGCGCTGACTCAGTACATTTGGGGCAAATTAGCATGAGATTAGATAAGTGGATAGATGCTTCCTTTTCTAAAATGCCGCCTCCGGTACCAGGGCCTGGTTTTGTATGGCGCTTGACCATCTGTGCGCCCTCAACAAGCGCTCTTTCCTTTGCAGGCAAAATGGAAAGGATCTTGCCGACCTTTCCCTTGTCCCGGCCGCTCTTTACCATTACCCTGTCATTTTTTCTCAGATACGTCTTTACGGTTTGCATTGATCCGGTCTCCTTGGACTAAAGTACCTCGGGTGCAAGCGATATTATCTTCATATAACGCTTTGCCCTTAATTCCCTGGCCACCGGTCCGAAAATCCGAGTACCTACCGGTTCTCCATATTGGTTTATCAAAACCGCTGCGTTCTCGTCGAACCGTATCCAAGAACCATCAACCCTGGATATCTCCTTTTTGGTCCGTACTACAACGGCTTTAACCACTTCACCTTTTTTCACTTTGGAATTTGGTATGGCCTCCTTGACTGAAACGACTACCATATCCCCTATACTTGCAACACGCCTACGGGTTCCGCCTAAAACCCGAATACAACACACGCGTTTTGCACCGGAATTATCGGCGACATTTAATAATGTTTCCTGCTGGATCATGATATGATCCTTCCCTTTCTTTTACTGTTCTAGAGAGCCTTTTCAAGAATTCCTTTAACGACCCAACGTTTGCGTCGACTCAGAGGACGATACTCTTCTATTAAAATTTTGTCGCCTATTCTGCAGCTATTTTCTACATCATGAGCCATATACTTCTTTTGCCGCTGTATATACTTCCCATATATTGGATGCTGTACCCGCCGAACGACCTTAACAACCACTGTTTTTTCCATCTTGTCGCTGGCAACAGTACCAATAAGTGTTCTGCGAGATTTTTTGTCGGTATTCATGCCCTGCTCCATTACTAGACCTCTGAACCAACAACTTTTTCTGCAAGTACTGTTTTAGCTCTTGCTATTGAACGCCTCACAGTACGAATCCTCATTATGTTTTCCAATTGGTGTGTGGCTTGCTGAAACCGAAGATTAAAAAGCTCCTGTCGAAGGTCCTTTTCTTTCTGCTGAATTTCTTCTATGCTCAGTTCCCTAAGTTTATCAGCTACGCTCATGGCATTTCACTCCTAGCGATAATCTTAGTAGGAATGGGCAGTTTATATTGTGCCAGCCCAAGAGCCTCCCTGGCGGAAACCTCATCTACACCCTCCATCTCATAGAGCATCCTGCCCGGCTTTATGAGCGCCACCCATGAATCCACTGCGCCCTTACCCTTACCCATTCTGGTTTCGGCAGGCTTACTGGTAACAGGCTTGTCTGGAAATATTCGTATCCATATTTTTCCACGACGCTTGACGCGCCTTGTAATAGCAATCCGAGCGGCCTCTATTTGTTCGGCTGTGATCCTGCCACGGCCTATAGCCTTAAGGCCGTAATCGCCAAAGGACAGGCTATTTCCGCGTTGAGCCATGCCTTTTATGCGGCCTTTTTGTTGTTTCCGATATTTGACTTTCTTTGGGCTAAGCATTATTCCTCTCGGATTTTCAGTAAACCTTGAACCTTTGAACCCGTGAACGGTTACCTATATTTCCATTGCCGCAACTTCTGACTCTTTGTCAGGCAGGACTTCTCCCTTGAACACCCATACCTTGATACCAATTACCCCATATGTGGTCATTGCCTCAGCCACGCCGTAATCAATATCGGCCCGAAGTGTGTGTAGCGGGACTCTGCCGTCCAGATACCACTCGGTGCGGCACATTTCAGCGCCCCCCAAACGGCCGGCACTCGCAATTCTTATACCTTGCGCGCCAAACTTACGTGCTATACTGATAGCCCTCTTCATGGCTCTCCGGAAGGAAATGCGCCGCACAAGCTGACCCGCAACGTTTTCAGCTACCAGTTGTGCATCTATTTCCGGTCTTCGGACCTCTGTGATGTCAACCATTACCCGCCGCTTAATTATCTTTTCCAAAGACCGCTTCAGGCTCTCAATTTCCACGCCTTTTTTACCGATAATTATTCCAGGACGCGCTGTAAATATTCGGATGCGTAATCTCTGTGCAGCCCTTTCTATCTCAATTTTGGATATTCCCGCATGATAGACCCTATTCTTAATGTATTTTCTGATCTTGTAGTCCTCAAGGATCAGGGCGGGATACTCCCTCTCCGAAAACCAACGCGAGTCCCATGTACGCGTTATTTGTAGCCTAAGGCCGATCGGGTTTACTTTCTGACCCAAGGTGTCCTCCTGATTTTCCCGTTCATGTTAATTTATCCTTCGTCCAATACTATCGTGATATGCGAGAAACGATGCTGTATTCTGTAGGCCCTGCCCATTGCCCTGGGATGAAATCTTTTCAGTTGGGGGCCTTGATCCACCATAATTTTTTTAATGTACAAAATATCCACATCGATATTTGGATTTTGATCCGCATTAGCCAAAGCTGATTCAAGCACCTTTTTAATCATCCTTGCGGACTTTTTGGGCATGTAACTGAGAATCTGCAATGCCTCTCCCGCAGACTTGCCACGAACCACATCGGCCACCAGTCGAGTCTTTTGCGGAGAAATTCTTAAGTATTTGGCAACTGCCCTGGCTTCCATTAGTGCACTGCCCTCTCTTACGTTTTCCGAATCCTGGATTTTTTATCAGCAACGTGACCGTAATATGTACGGGTTGGCGAAAATTCACCAAGTTTGTGCCCGACCATATTTTCAGTAATAAATACAGGGATAAATTTTCTGCCATTGTGCACTGCAAAGGTGAGCCCCACCATATCAGGCACAACCAT
>QNAY01000215.1 GCA_003645605.1 Thermodesulfobacteriota bacterium | reverse complement strand
CTCCCTGAAGTCATGGGCTCCCGTTCCTTAGGCGCATAGAGTATTACCGGCAGCCCTCTCCCGGGTGACTCGGCAAGGGCTACATTCTCCCGGATATACGGCGCCACCTTTCCGGGAAATGTTCGCTCAAGTTCTGCCATTATTTCTCTATGGATCCGCATACGTGGATGTGCCCTGCATGGAATCACCGCCGGAATTTCAATTTTATTTAAAGGCTGCTTTAGGCAAAAAGTCTCGATGCAGATATTTGGAAGAGACCATCCTCTCTTTTTTCAGCAATATTGTCCTGTCTGACAACCTGAGCGAAAGGGATATTCCCTAGAAGCTCTCTGTTCTTTCGATGGTGATAGTCTATGGGTGCACGGGAAAGCTTGGCTTCAAGCATCATCCAGGGTTCCTGGTCCCGCAATATCAAGAAATCAGTTTCCTTACCATCACGGCTTCGCAGGAAATTCATATCAAAGTTGGCAATGCCCGCATCTGTCCAAAGCTCAACAAGTGTTTTGATTTCAACGGCTACGTAGTTCTCAAATTGCTTGGCAGAGTTACTCGGTCTTGTCCAGTCATAGAAATAGGCCTTTGTTTCTTTGGTCAGAGACCGGGAGATTCTCTTGGAATATGGTGAAATTCTGAAAATCAAGTATCCCAATTCCATCGCTTTCAGGTAGTTGGAGGCTGTAGCGAAACTGCATTTAACGTCCCTTGCCAGCGCGTTTATGGATAGTGGTGATGAAATCCGATCGGGAAGTAAGTGCATGATGGTGGCAACATTTTCAAGCTCGTGTATTCTGGTTAAGTCCCTCAAATCTTCCCGAATAAGACGGTCCGAATAATCCCTTCGCCACTTATTGTGAAAACGAACGGAATTAGTAAGTAATGGTTCAGGAAAACCACTAAATTGTAAGAGCACTGACAGCTCATTCTTTTTATATATCAGGTGATCAAGTCTGCTCTCTATCCACGCATTTGCATTTGCCGGTGGCTCTTGAAAGGGCATGCCTGTCAGTTCTCTCAAAGTCAGGGGGTTCAGGCGGAAGGTAAAATACCTGCCTGCCAGGCTGTCCCCGCTTCTTCGCATCATGTCAAGTCTCGCTGATCCGGTGATTATGAAACCGTTTTCCTGGCCAAACGAATCAAAGAAGTCTTTTAAAACATTTTTCCATTTAGGGTATTTGTGAATCTCATCCATGCATAGCCATCGTTTTCCCTCTGCCGGCTCAACATTGTATATTTCCCGGACGAAAAAATGACTATCGGCTATGTAGCGGTCTCTCACTTTCCTCTGATCCCAGTTGTAGTAGAGTCCTAAACATTTCTGATCTTCAAGAAATCTCTTGGCGGCAGTGGTTTTGCCGGTTTGACGCGGTCCGATAATAAAACGCATCTGTCGCCCGAAATCTTTGGAAAATGCGATTTTTCCAATGTGACGTTCAATCATCATGGTAGTTAGACTATCTTCTTGCAGGAAACAAATCAAGGCAAATTTTGATAATTCTTTAAAATTGCCATGGCAATTTTTAATAAATATGAAATATTGCCATCAAGCTTGTCGCGCACACCTTCAAAGATCTGGAAGGAGCTTTATTGGTGCATGGAAAGGGGCAAAGCAGGGGGAGATAGGAAAAACCGAGCAACGGTTGAACGTAAAGCTTACCTGTCGCCAACATGCGGCGCACAGCGTTTCAAAACCCCGACTCTGTTGGCCAGGTTGAGTGGCTGGTTATGCCATAATTTCATTAATTATGTACCAGCTTGATTTCTAAATGACAATTCACTGCTTCAGCATATTTTTTCAATGTGGCAATAGATGGAGAATGACGACCATTGCTAAGAGAGGATTCAAGTCGGGTAACTGCTGGAGATTTGGTTCCCATACGTTCGGCAACTTCAGCTTGACTAAGTCCTACTTTCTGACGAGCTAAAAGCATTTCATGTAATAAAGTAAATTCTGGCTTCAAAGCGTCATATTCGGCTTTTACATTCTCTCGGCTTAATGCCTTGGCTTTCAATTCTTCATGTCTCATTTTTTATAACCTCTTTCAGACGTTCAAAAGCAATTTTTAACTCTCTCTTTGGTGTTTTTTGAGATTTCTTGATAAATATATAGAGCATGATAATTCTCTTCCCGATTTTCGTGCAGAAAAAAACGCGAGCAATCCCTTCTTTGCTTTTTACCCGAAGTTCACATAGCCCATTTTGAATAAATCGTAAGCGTTCACAGGGCACCGCATCTGCTTTGTTGTCGGGCACTTGAAGTACAGGGAGTACGTCTGCGTACCCTCCGCCTCGCATCTGCAGCACCCTGTAAACGCTTACAGTTCAGTTGGTTGCGGTAAAATGGGCATTGTAATCCCGTGAACGGTCACAAAATAAGTAACCCTTGCATCGCGACGGCATAATTCCATTGGATCTCATCAAGAAAAAAGTAGGCCTTTCCAGGACGGTTTTCTGGAAACATTGCATAATATTCATCAAATAGGTCTTGCCCTCCCGTTTCATACCGATAACGGCATAGGCCTTGTTGGGGATTTCCGGCAACCGGTATCCCTTTCGACCAGGGCCGGTATATCCATGCTTACAGCATCGGCAAGTCTCTGGGGTGTTGGATTGTGATTTCATCCAATTCTAATTCATCTCTAATCAGAATCTAACAATCAGAGGTGATAATCAAAAATCAAGGCAATTCCATAATATCTTATTTTAAGCTTATGTTACGAGGAGGACAAGGAGATGAAATTGAAACATATCGCTATTTTTGCACTGGCATTGGTTTTTTCTTTTACAGCAACCGTCGTATTGGCAGGAAATCTGGTAATCAAAGGTTCCACCACGGTTTTACCGATTGCACAAAAAGTGGCTGAAGCCTACATGAAGCAAAATCTGGATGTGAAGATCTCTATTTCTGGTGGCGGGTCCGGTAATGGTATCAAGGCCCTTATCGATGGGAGCACCGATATCGCGGACAGCTCCCGATTTATAAAGCCAAAGGAAGTAATTCTTGCTGTGGAAAAAGGCGCATATCCCGTACCTTTTGCTGTTGCCTATGACTGTATTGTTCCAGTGGTCCACCCCAGCAACTCTGTGACAAATCTGACCATGGATCAGCTTAAGGCTATTTATAAAGGAGAAAACAAAAACTGGAAAGAATTGGGCGGACCCGACAGGCCGATAGTGGTCATTTCCCGAGATACATCCTCTGGAACCTACGAGGTCTGGCATAAGAAAGTCATGAAAAAGGAAAGGGTTTTCCCCGGGGCCCTCCTTCAGGCCTCCAACGGAGCTATCGCGCAGGCCGTTTCAAAAAATAAAAACGCTATTGGTTACATCAGCCTTGGATATCTGGACGAAAACATAAAGGCTGTAATGGTAGATCAGATCATGGGGTCTGAGGAAACAACTCTGAACGGTACATACCCTGTCAGCAGACCTCTTTATATGTTCACAAGCGGCTGGCCAGAGGGAGATACCCTCAATTTTATCAACTTTGTCTTGAACCCGGAAAAGGGGCAGAAATACGTGCGCGACGCGAGGTATGTGCCTTTGTATTAAATTGTCGTAATATCCCGTAGGGGCGATCCTTGTGATCGCCCTGATCACAGGGCGAATACAAGATTCGCCCCTACGTTGTGTCGATAAAACGATAATGCCGTGGGAATGATTCGGTATGATAATGGGGAATCATCCGGATTTAGTAAGCGTTCACGCCCATATTGTCATTTCGACCGAAGGGAGAAATCTTAAATGCCCATGACTGTGACATATTATGTGTATCTGCTAACAAATTGGAACAATAAAGTGATGTATCTGGGGGT
>QNAY01000214.1 GCA_003645605.1 Thermodesulfobacteriota bacterium | reverse complement strand
TATATTAGCAATGTTTTGCGTAACTGGCTGATTTTATTCACCACATTGATTCCGGTTGACGGGTTTGGGCATCACACAAATTACGGTTGAGCCCAAAAAGAGGGGTTTTCGTTCAGGCACTAAATAGGAAGGGAACAGTATCTATGGATATAGATAACGATTTTGCTTCATATTCTGAGGATATTCAACATGTCTGGCACACAGTAACAGTACCTTTGGGAGTCAATACCTATGATATTCTCATAGGTCCGGGGCTTTTGACAGAGTTGGGAAAAGATCTCAAGTCGAATTTGTCTGCTCCGCGATACATAATTATCACGGATTCAAATGTAGAGGACTACATTGGGGCGGATCTTATCAAGTTGCTGGAACAAGGCGGTGTCAAGGTTGAGTTGTTGTCCTTTGCAGCAGGAGAGGAATCCAAAAATATGGATACCGTAGTGGATCTCGCCCGCAGAATGATAGACCTGGGTGCGGATAGGCAGACTGCTATACTGGCTCTGGGCGGAGGAGTGGTTGGAGATATAGCAGGGTTTCTTGCCTCCATCTATATGAGGGGTATCCCGCTTGTACAGATTCCCACTACTCTCCTTGCACAGGTGGACAGCTCAGTAGGAGGAAAGACAGGGGTTGACCTGCCTGAGGGAAAAAATCTCCTTGGTACCTTTTATCAGCCAGGAAAAGTCTATGCGGACATAGGGGTGTTGACTACTCTGCCCAAGGCTGAGATCAGAAATGGTCTTGCTGAAGTAGTGAAGTATGGGATGATCAAAAGCCCGGAACTGTTTGATTTTCTGGAGGAGAAGTGGTGGGATGTAATAAATCTTGAGCCGCGTGTCACAGCTCACATAGTCTTTAGCTCTTGTTCCATAAAGGCTGATGTGGTGTCTGCTGATGAGCGCGAAGGGGATCTGAGACGTATCCTTAATTTTGGTCACACTGTGGGCCATGCGGTAGAGGCCGCGGCACACTATCAGATCCCTCACGGAGAGGCGGTTTCCATGGGTATGGTGGTAGTTTCAAGGATCTCTGCAGCAAAGGGTTTAATGCCTGAGGGGGATATTGAAAGGCTGTGCAGGCTTCTGGACAGGTTACATCTTCCCAGGGCGATTCCGGCAAACATCTCTGCGGAGGAGCTTATGGATCTCCTCCGGCATGACAAAAAGGCAAAGTCAGGGCGACCTCACTTTGTCCTGAGTCGCGGAATTGGTCAAATTCTAATCACAGATGATGTTAGTAGAGAGGAACTGGCAGTGGCTATCGATGCCTCACGGGGCTAAAGAGTGCCTATTATTCCTATCGGCATTTTTTTATTTGTTTCAAATTGCAGTAAAAGTGCTTTGATCTCCAGACCACATGAAAATCCGACAAGGTTTCCCTTTTCCCCGATTACTCGATGACAGGGTATAATAATGGGGAGCGGATTAGACTTGAGGGACTGTCCCACTGCTCTGGGCGAACCGCAACCGACTTCAGAGGCAATCTCACTATATGATTTCAGCTCTCCAAAGGGAATACGAGAGGTGGTATCCCATACTCTTTTCTGAAAAGCTGTTCCTTTTGCCTTAAATGGTATTGATGATCTGCTTGACTTTCCTTCAAGGATTTCTCTGAATTTATGGGCAAGAGGTGAAGACGCCCAATCTTCCGGCTTGCCGGCCAAATCGAGCTTGATGCGGACAAGAAAGCCGCTTTCCCACTGTCCTTGGACCTTCAGGGTGTGATTGAGTATTGGGATATAGAAGATTTTGTAATCGTTCACGGTTACAAATCAAGTATGGTGTTCATAACCCTGATATGTAATGTCTTTTGAGCCTTGAGACGTTTTTAAAATTACTCTATCACCCTGTACTATCTTTCCAATTCGGAACGGTCTATACCCAAGAATCTTTGCGGCAATTTTTCGTACTTCAGGCTCATTTTTTTGTGACACGGTCCACAAGAGCTCAAAATCTTCACCTCCTGTAAGGGCAAGATCTAAGGGCGATATTCCTAAAATCCCCGAAGTCTTTTTTAAGGCCCTGGAAACCGGCATTTCCCTTGCCCATACTTCGGCGCCGACTCTGCTGTTTTTACATACATGGGCAAGATCTGTGGCAATGCCGTCAGAGACATCTATGGCAGTCTGAACCATGCCGTTTGCAGCCAGGGCTTGTCCCAGCGTCACACGGGGCTCAGGGTCCAGATGTCTGTTTACAAGACGATTTAGAACAGCCCTTGATACCCCATGTATCCCTTTTCGATCTTTAAAGGGACTCTTCTTTTCTTTATATTTCCTTAACAACTCAAGCCCGGCGGCAGCTTCTCCAAGATAACCAGAACAGTATATCAGGTCGTCAGGCTGTGCATGACCACGGCTCAGCCATTTTCCCTTTTTTACTTCTCCAATCAAGGTGAGGCTGAGTGAGAGCCGGTCCGGGGCGCTTACAGTATCTCCTCCGACCAGGCTTACTCCATATTCGGATAGTCGTGATAGCAGTCCTTTAGAGAAATTGTCCCAAAACCTGTCAGTCATTCCTGGACGCACAGCCAAGTTTAGAAAGGCCCAGCGGGGATTTCCCCCCACAGCCCCTGCATCGCTCAAATTGACTGCCGCTGTCTTCCTACCCAGGTGCCATGGATCAAAATAGTCAAGGTCAAAGTGAATAGACTCAACAAGTGTATCCGTTGTGATTATTAGATGGCAATCAGGACTTGGGGCTACCACGGCGCAGTCATCGCCTATGCTCACCAATACAGAGGGGTCCCTTATTGGTGTTCCTGCAAGACGTTGTATTTTAGCGATGAGATCTCTTTCCATTTGTTATTCTTTGACTATCCCACTATTTCCAAACTGCTGAAGAAATATGCTATCTCTGTGGCAGCGGTCTCAGGGGCATCGGAGCCATGTACGATATTTTTTTCAATGTCTGTGGCAAAATCAGCCCTTATAGTTCCAGGCTTTGCTTCTTTGTAATTTGTGGCACCCATGAGTTCCCGGTTGCGCTGAATTACGTCTTCACCCTCAAGGACCATGATTATTATTGGTCCTGAGGACATGAAATCAGTGAGGCTTTGGAAAAAAGGCCTCTCTCTATGAACTGCATAGAAGCCTTCAGCTTCCTTTTTGCTTAAGTATATCATTTTCGTGGCAGCTATCCGAATCCCGGCACATTCAAAGCGTTTGATGACATCTCCGATAAAGCCCCGAGATACGCCGTCCGGCTTGATGATAGATAATGTACGTTCCATTATGATAAGATCTCCTTTTTTAGATTATAAAGGTCGTTAGGCCTTCTACCTTCAGTCTATCCACCTGAGAGTTACTTTAGTCTGTAGTAAAAAAACAAGTACAAAGCAAATGTTGTTAACTCACTTTTTACTGTATTTATGATTTCTTGACTTCAATTTTTATTTTTATTAAATTAACAGCCTATTGTGGGATTTTTCTGACAGGATGAACATGATTTACATTTATCCTGTTTATCCTGTCAAAAAAATTGGTTTTTTTATACTATTAAATTGTTTCGGCGTTCCTTGTGCGAGAGTGGCGGAAATGGTAGACGCACTGGACTTAGGATCCAGCGGGCTTACACCTATGCGAGTTCGACTCTCGCCTCTCGCACCAGAGAACTTGTTTTTTTAAAATAGCACTGTATGTTTGCCGTTTGCTCGTCACAGGGGTTTTTCTCCTTTATTTTTCTCTTTAAAGATATTAAATAGTGCCTGAACGAAAACCCCTCTTTTTGTCATTTCGACCGTAGGGAGAAATCTTTAATGCCTGTATTTTCAGTACGATAAGATTTCTCGCTTTGCTCGAAATGACAGTTTTGGTTA